>JANWWX010000100.1 GCA_025057195.1 Leptospiraceae bacterium
GTGCCCCACATTTTGATTTTCATGTCGTAATTACTGAAAAACATTCCCCGGTCTTCAGCTTCCAGATGTTCCGCCCCGGGAACGATCCCCTCTTCAGCCAAGCATAGCATCACGAATATAAGATGTGACACCGACCAGCGCAACGAAAACGCGAGAGTATGCAATGAACTGTAGGTTTCCATATCCCAGTAAACTTAGACAATGGTGATCCCTTCGCTGCCGTCGTTGTGCGTACGGAGTTTTTGCCGTGACGGCGGTTGCCGGCGCAGGTAGCGCAGATAGAATGCTAAGTTTGCCATAACAAGAGCGTAATGTTTATGGCAGAGATTTTCCGCCGGCACCGGCAGCGAGATACTGGTTTTGCGTTTTTCGATCATAGACCCTCTATATATTAAATGCCCAAAAATCGCAGAATTTTTTCAGTTTTTCTGAAAAATTTTTTGCTGGGTTGTGGTTTGAAGGGCTTTTACATAGAACTCAGTGTGCTGTGCGGCTTGTGTTTTTTGGTACCTTTACTTGGGTGGTTACTGGCCTGAGGCTAGCACCAAGTGGTTTACAACGCATCGATGTATTTAAATATATCGATATGCTGCGCTGGGGTGAGGCGGATCTCAGGCAAGAACTGTCACGGCGCATCCTGATCCTCGATGGTGCGATGGGCACAATGATCCAGCGCCGCGGCTTCGGCGAAAACGACTACCGCGGCACGGGGGAACATAGCCCGCCCGCACTGTGGCAAGCAATCGTCACCGACTGGCAGCGTCTGGCCGACCAGGCGAAAGCGCAAGCTGAATTGAGGGAGTTTCTGGAAAGCGAATTGCAGGCGCTCAAAAGCTGGCTTCTGTCGCTACCCCCATCGCTGTGGCAGGACCTTGCTGCACATCCTTTGCCATTGAAGGGAAATTCTGACCTGCTGTGCCTGACGCGGCCGGATGCCATCTCGGCAATCCATCTCGAATACCTCGAGGCGGGAGCAGACATCGTCGAAACCAACTCATTCAGCAGCAATGCCATCTCGCAGGCCGAATATGGCCTAACGCATTTGGCTGCGGAGCTCAACTCGGCGGCAGCATTTTGCGCGCGCTATGCCCGCGCACAGTTTTATTTTTGGCATGGCAGCGCACGGCGGATTGCCATTGCTGGTGCGCTCGGGCCTACCACCAAGACGGCGTCGATTTCACCGGATGTCAACAACCCTGCGTTCCGCGCAGTCACCTTTGACGAATTGAAAGAAGCCTTCCGCGAGCAGGCGAAAGCCTTGGTGCGCGCCGGTGCTGACATACTTCTCTCAGAAACCAACCTCGATACCCTCAACGCTAAGGCTGCACTGGTGGCATTTGAAGAGGTTTTTGATGAATTGGGTGTCCGGTTGCCGGTGGCCATTTCTGCAACGATCACCGATGCCTCGGGGCGCACGCTTTCCGGACAAACAGTCGAGGCGTTTTTCAACTCCGTGCGCCATGCCAACCCCGTTGCGGTCGGCATCAACTGCGCACTTGGTGCCAAAGAAATGAAGCCGCACTTAGCAGCACTGGCCAGAGTGGCCGATTTGCCCATTTCTTGCTATCCCAATGCAGGACTGCCAAATGCCTTTGGCGGTTACGACGAAACACCGGCGATGTTCGCCGCGGACCTCGCAGCTTTTGCCAAAGAAGGATTGCTCAACATCGCAGGTGGCTGCTGCGGCACCACCCCCGAGCACATCCGCGAGATGGCCAAACGCGTTGCGGTGTTGCCGCCCCGCAAAATCCCAGAAGCGATGCAAAATGGGCTTATCCTTTCTGGCTTGGAACCGTTGCGGATCAATAGCAATACTGGCTTTATCATGATTGGCGAGCGGACCAACGTCACTGGCTCACCCAAATTCAAAAAACTAATTATAGAAAATAAATTTGAGGAAGCGCTAGAAATAGCACGCCAGCAAGTCCTCGCCGGTGCCAACATTCTCGATGTCAACTTTGACGAGGCATTGCTCGACGGCGAGGCGTGCATGACCCGTTTCCTCAACCTGATCGCCTCTGAGCCCGACATCGCCCGCGTGCCCATCATGATCGACTCGTCCAAATGGTCGGTGATCCTTGCCGGCATGAAGTGCCTACAGGGCAAGGGCATCGTCAATTCGATCAGCCTCAAAGAGGGTGAAGAAAAATTCCTCGAACAAGCGCGCACCATCCGGCGCTATGGCTGTGCGATGGTGGTGATGGCCTTTGACGAACAGGGCCAGGCAGCAAGCGAAGAAGACAAAGTGCGCATCTGCAAGCGTGCGTATAAGCTATTGACCGAAAAGGCCGGTATCCCGCCATCAGAGATTATCTTTGATCCCAATGTGCTGACGGTCGCCACCGGCATTGAGGAGCACAATAGCTATGCTCTCAATTTCATCAATGCCACGCGCCGGATCAAAGAGGAATGCCCTGGCTCTTATGTCTCAGGTGGCATCAGCAATGTTTCCTTTTCTTTCCGCGGCAACAACACTGTGCGCGAAGCCATCCACGCCGTCTTTTTATACCATGCCATCCGGGCCGGCCTCGACATGGGCATTGTCAACGCGGGCATGCTTGCCGTCTATGAAGACATCCCCGCTGAGCTGCGCGAGCATGTGGAGGATGTGATCCTCAACCGTAGGCCAGATGCCACCGAACGGCTTTTGGCGATTGCAGAAAAATATAAAACCGGCGGCAAGGAACAGCCTAAAGAGGACCTAAGTTGGCGCAACGAGCCGGCTGAAAAACGCGTCGAATATGCTTTGGTTAAAGGTATTGATACCTATATCGAGCAGGATGTCGAGGAACTGCGCCAACGCTACCAACCGACACTAAGGGTGATCGAAGGACCACTGATGGACGGCATGCGTGTCGTCGGGGATCTTTTTGGTGCGGGCAAAATGTTTCTGCCGCAGGTCGTCAAATCCGCACGGGTCATGAAAAAAGCGGTCGCCTACCTTTTGCCTTTTATGGAAAAAGAAAAGCAAGAGGCAGCAGCCGGCAACCAGAAAAAAATTTTGCTCGCTACGGTGAAAGGCGATGTGCACGACATTGGCAAAAACATCGTGGGTGTGGTTTTATCTTGCAACAACTACGAAGTGCACGACTTAGGCGTGATGGTGCCGTGCGAAACCATCCTCGCCAAAGCGCGCGAGATTGAAGCCGATGCCATCGGCCTTTCGGGACTCATTACTCCTTCGCTCGACGAGATGGTCTATGTCGCAAGCGAGATGCAGAAGAATGGTTTCACACAACCACTTTTGATCGGCGGTGCGACCACTTCGGCAGCGCACACCGCGGTCAAAATTGTGCCGCAGTATGAGCATCCGGTGGTGCACGTGCCGGATGCCTCGCTGGTTACCGGTGTGCTTGGCAATCTTTTCAGTGACGGGCTGCGCGAAAGCTATCTTGAAAAGTTGCGCGCCGAGCAAGCCCGGATCCGCGAGGAATACCTCGGCAGCAAAAAAGAACGCGAGTTCCTCGCTTTGGCAGAAGCACGCGTGCACGCGCCCAAGCTCACACCCTACGTAGCTCCGCCGCCCAAAAAACCTGGCATTACCTTGCTCGACCATGTCCGGTTGGGCGACCTCGTGCCCTATATCGACTGGACGCCGTTTTTCCTGACTTGGGAACTGCGCGGGCGCTATCCCCGCATCCTCGACGACCCGGTGATCGGCAAAGAAGCCAAACGGCTTTTTAACGATGCCCAAAAAATGCTAACGCGCATCCTGCACGAGCGCCCATTTTCCCCGCGCGGGGTAGTGGGTATTTTTCCCTGCCGGCGTGACGGGGACGACGTTGTGGTCCTGGATCTTGCCAAGAAAAAAACCCTCTGCACGTTCCATTTCTTACGCCAACAAAAAAGGAAGGAAAAAGAGCAAGTGTATTACTGCTTAGCAGATTATATTTCCTCCGAGGGCGACTTCATTGGCGGCTTTGCGGTCACTGCCGGCGATGCAGCCGATTATGCGTCGTTTTTTGAAAAACAAAACGACGATTATTCGGCGATCATGGTCAAGGCGCTGGCCGACCGCTTCGCGGAAGCTTTCGCCGAATACGCGCATGAAGTGGTCCGCCGCCATATTTGGGGCTATGCCCCGCACGAAAAGTTGGGCATTGAGGACCTTATCCGTGAGGAATACCAAGGTATTCGCCCCGCACCAGGTTATCCCGCCACACCCGACCATACCGAAAAACGCACCCTTTTTGACTGGCTCGAAGTGGAGAAAAATACCGGCATCACGCTCACCGAAAATTTTGCAATGCATCCCCCGTCCTCCGTCAGTGGCCTTTATTTTGCCCATCCGCAGTCAAAGTACTTTGCCGTTGGTAAAATTGGGCGTGACCAATTAGAGGACTATGCCCGGCGCAAGGGCATGCCGGTGGCGGAAATGGAACGCTGGTTGAGACCGAACCTCGAATAGATTAAAATTTTTTCTTGCTATGTTGGGCTTTTGCGGGTAAAGCCTTGCGTGCGACAAGCTGGACCACAGCACTCCGACCCCGGTGGCCCTGTCCCTCATGAATTTCGCGCTCGATTTCTTGCGCAACCAAAAATTGCATTCCCGCAAGCTCGTAGCGCAGGATGCCTGTGGTCATCAGCATTGTGTAGTCTTGTGGCCCACCCGTTTTGAATTGCAACTGGCGCGGGCTATATGCCTCCAGGATAAAATAACCACCGGGTTTGAGTGCCACCCGCACACGGCGGTGTATTTCGGCGCGCCAAAATGGTGGCAGGTGGCACCAGATCGAGACAATCGCATCCCACTGGTTTTCTCCCATGTTGAAATAGGCAAGGTCGCATACAAATGCCTGGACCTTGACTTGTGACTCTTCTGCCAATTTTTGCAATTTGCGGATCCCCTGCGCAGAGCCATCGACGGCAGTGACCACAAAACCCTGCTTTGCCAAAAAAACCGCATTCCGCCCCTCCCCCTCAGCGAGGGTAAGCACGCGGGCACCGGGCAGAAGACGGTACACTTGCGAGCGCAAAAAGTCGTTAGGTTCTTTGCCATAATAGTACTCTTCGCCTGAGTAGCGTTCGTCCCATTGTTGGAATTGTTGGAAAGGATTATGTCTCACCATGGTGGCAAAAACTTTTTGCGAGCCAGGCAGTAAAGGCGTAGTCTAATTGGCGTTATTCGTAACCACCCAAGCAAAGGTATCAAAGAACACAGAGCCACACAGCAC
>JANWWX010000101.1 GCA_025057195.1 Leptospiraceae bacterium
GGAAGATGTTGCGCCCAACCACCTTGAGCTCGCCCGTCATGATTTTGCTCATGCGCTCGGCTTGGCTTTTGACGAGTTGGGTCTTCATGTAGCCGGATTGGATCGCCTCGACCGCGCCACCCATCGCAAGGATTTTTTCAATTTCTGCCCGTGCCTCACGGATCAACTCATCCATCTTGGAACGGATGACTGGCGAGCCGTCGAAGATGTCAGGGTATTCGAGCAGGTCAGTTTCATAAGCAAGGATCTGTTGCAACCGCAGCGACCACTGCTGGTCCCACGGCCGCGGCAGCGACAGCGCCTCGTTCCATGCTGGCAGCTGCAGTGCGCGGCAGCGCGCGTTGCGGGATAACGTCACACCCAATGCTTCGATTAGGATGCGCCAGGCGTTATTTTCTGGCTGTTCTTCGGTGAGGCCAAGCGAATTGACCTGCACCCCATAACGGAAGCGGCGGAATTTTTCGTTTTTGACCCCATAGCGGTTTTTGGTGATATCATCCCACATTTCACCAAAAGCGCGCATCTTGCACATCTCTTCAATAAAGCGCATCCCCGAATTGACGAAAAACGAAATGCGCCCCACGGCTTGCTCAAATTCGGCTTCGCTGAAACAGTGACGTTCTTTGATGGCATCGAGCACGGCGATCGCTGTGGCCAAGGCAAAAGCTAACTCTTGCACGGGCGTCGCCCCCGCCTCCTGCAGGTGGTACGAGCAAATGTTCGATGGATTCCACTTAGGGATTTTGCGCACACAGTATTCATACATATCCACAATCAGGCGCATCGAAGCCTGCGGTGGGAAAATGTATGTCCCGCGTGCCAGGTATTCTTTGATGATGTCGTTTTGTGTGGTGCCCTGCAGCAACGCAGGATCAACGCCGCGCTCTTCGGCCAGCGCGACATAAAGCGACAAAAGCCACATTGCGGTGCTATTGATCGTCATCGAGGTATTCATTTTCTCGATCGGGATTTGGTCAAAGAGGATGCGGAAATCTTCCAGCGAGTTAATCGGCACGCCGACCTTGCCAACCTCCGGCCGCGCCATCGGGTGGTCCGAATCGTAGCCACACTGCGTCGGCAGATCAAATGCAATCGAAAGTCCAGTCTGGCCACGTGCCAGTCCCGTGCGGTAAAGCTCGTTGGTCGCCCGTGCATTGGAATGTCCCCCATAGGTGCGGAAAATCCACGGCTCGTCACGGGTCGGGTTGCCGTCTTTGTCGTAAAGGCGGTGTGCTAAGCGCTCCATGGGCTGAGCATAAAAGTGCTGCCGCGCTGTCAAATGGGCTTTGGGTTTTAGGGGTGGTAACTTTGTTGACCCAATACAAAAAGTTATCGTTATCAGCCATGCCATACCCCCTGCCGGAAAACGAAGGCGAGCGCTTGGCGGCGCTACACGAACTCGGCATCCTGGACACACCGCCGGAGGAGCGTTTTGACCGCATCACACGCCTGGCACAACTGGTGTTCGACGTGCCGATTTCGTTGATTAGCCTCATTGATTCAGACCGGCAGTGGCTGAAGTCCGCGCAGGGTGTTAATATCCGCGAAACTGCACGCGAACACGCTTTCTGCGCCCACGCCATCATCCAGGAAAAAACCCTTTTTGTGCCCAATGCCACACAGGACGAGCGCTTTCGGGAAAACCCTTATGTCACCGGCGAGCCAGGGATACGCATGTACGCTGGGCATCCGATCGAGATCGGCAACGGACTACGCATCGGCACGGTATGTGTGCTCGACACCAAACCGCGCCAGCTGACCGAGCGTGAATTAGAGATCCTGAGCTTGCTCGCCGAGTGGGCCAAGACCGAGCTGGCACTGACCCGCGTCACAAAAAACCTGAAGCTGCTCGAACTACAGGCCGAGCAGACTGGCAAAAAAATCGCGAGCCAAGATAAGCTTTACGATTTCTTCAATAACCTGCATCTCATTGACACCGATTTGCGGCTGCCGAATGCGCTCTATTTGCAGCTCTATTTGGCACAGGAAACTGCACGGTTACGCCTGACCAACCATACCATCGCCGTGATCGCCATCGGTGTCGATCGTTTAGACCTGTACGAACGGACGCACGGCCCCGCCACCACAGCGTCTGCACTGCGCGTTTTGGCGGAAGCCGTCGCCGATGCGCCCAAATGGCCGCGCAGCATGGTCTTTCGCTATAGCCGTGAGAAACTAGTGGTCGTGCTGCCACAGCGCAATCGTGAACAAGCGGTGGAGGTGGCCAAACAAATTGAAGATGCGGTGCACATGGCATTCCACAAAGGCGAAAACCGGCATCTGTCTCCGCTGACGATCTCGTGTGGGGTGAGCAGCGTTGCGGCAGCGCGCGACGAGGTGAAGCAATTGCTGGCCAGGGCATTATCTGCTCTCGAAACCGCACAAAAGCAAGGACAAAGCCGCATCCGCTATTCAGACTTCGCACCCGAAAATCCATAACCCTAAATTGGGCAAGCGTTGACGCGCTGAGTCATAACATGGCCGTGCCGCATGCACTCTGATTTGACCATTGCCCAAGCAGCTCCGGTGCCACTCAACACACCGAATGCCCCCACAGTCCCTGCCCAACCGGCAACCAGCCAGACAACCCCGGCGAAAGCTCCTGCACCGCAGCCCGAGATGGGGGCAGCTCTGTCGAGCTTTGCATTGCCCATCTTGATGATTGTGATTTTCTATTTTTTGCTGATCCGGCCACAGCAAAAAAGAGAAAAAGAGCGGCAAAAGCAGCTCAAAGCACTGGAAAAAGGCGATCGTGTTTTGACGCGGGGCGGGATCTATGGTACCGTGGTGGGAGTTCGCCATGAAGACGGAATTGCCATGGTCAAAATAGCAGACGACGTGAAGGTAGAAGTTGCCCTGCAGACGATCGAGACGGTCATCAACAAGCAAAATTCCAGCAATAAATAGCACACCGTGTTCCAGTTTGCCAAAATCGCTGTGTTGGTCGTATCCCTGCAGCCAATTTTGGCGACACCGTTGGCACAGGCCATTTTTGATGAAGAAAGCGAAACGAGCGAGGAGGCTCCAGCTGAGGACGAGCCAAAGGGCGCCGTGGAAAAGAGCGCTGAAAAAAGCAAAGACGAAAAAGCAGTAGAGAAAAAAGCCAAGGGAAAAAAGAAACGCAAAAAGCGCGCCATTAAGGCGCAAACTTCTGAACAAAAAGCACCATCTCCAGACTATTCCCCAGAGAACTTGGCACGGCAGAGCTACAACTGGATTCCAGAGCCAATGCCTGCGCTCAAAACTGTTCCGGCGGGGCTGCAGAAGAAGGTGCTTGTCATTCCAACGCCGCAGCCTGAAGGACCTGCGGAAACAGAAAAACCCGCTCCGAAATCATTCCGTTGGCCGCAGATACCGTTGACACAGCTTTTAATTGTCGCGGCGTTTGTGTTTTTATTCCTGCTCTACCGCTTCCGCGTGGCACGCCAGCCGCGGCGCAAGAGGTATTGAGGACTATGAGCCCTGGGATGCGTTTTACGCTGATTGTGATTTCCATCGGGCTCGCCATTGCCTTAGTTTGGCCAAACATTGGCGAGCGCACGATCCGGGTCTATGCCAACGAGGCGCTCGATGCCACCAAACGTGAAGAGGCTTTGGCCCGGGTTGAAAAGTATGTGCGCGAGCTCTACGCAGGAAGATATACCGCCACGCGCAAAACGGGGAAGCCGCTCAATAACCCAGAGGCACCTGAGGAGCCCTATTTGGAGCTGCGCGGCCGGTTTGTCCAGACTGCCTTCTTAAACGAACTAGGCCGCATCGAAGGGGTGGATCCAGACCGCATCCTGCTTGAACCGATGTGGGTCGAGGAAAACCTCAAGGCAAAGCCATTCAAATTGGGGCTTGATCTGCAGGGTGGCATGAACTTAGTGCTGGAGGGGGATTTCAAAAAGCTGGAAGAGACCTTGCGCCGGCAATACCCGCCGGAGATGGTCGAAAATCTCAAGAAGCAGTTGGAAACAGAAAAAGATGCTGAGAAAAAAAAGAGCCTGGAAGCCAAGCTTGCCGAGATTGAGCGCGCGTTCGATTTTTCACCGCAGCGCAAGCGGCAAGACATCGAGGGGGCTCTTGAAATCATGCGCTCGCGTGTCGATGCCCGCGGCGTTTCGGAACCGTTGATCCGGCTGCAGGGTGATGAGCGCATTGAGATTTCGCTGCCGGGTGTCGCCAATCCGGATCAGGCCAAAAAGCTCATCTCTTCGACGGCACGGGTGGCGTACCACCTGCATGACCCCACCGGCGAGGCAGGACGGTTGACGCATGAAGCCAATCGTGAATTCGCCGAATACCTAAAACAGACCACCGAGTACCAAAGGCAGGATTTCATCCGCCGGCTTGAGGCAAAGCTCAAATTCCCCAAAAACTTAGGTATCTATGTCTATTATGATAAAAGGCCCAATCCGCGTGGCGTCAACGAACTGCAGCCACGCGAGTTCATGGTATTGGAAAACCAGCCGGTGTTGACCGGTGACGCGATGAGCCGCAACGTCTATGCCACGGTCGATCCCGAACGCGGCCAGAATATTGTGAGCTTTGAGCTGACTGCCAGCGGCACCGAGACATTTGCCAAAATCACCTCCGAAAATAAAGGCAAGCTTTTGGCAATCTTGATCGACAACAAGATCCGCTCAGCACCGCAGATCAACGAACCCATCTTGGGCGGGCGCGGGCAGATCAGCGGCAACTTCACCGCACAGGAGGCGATGGATTTAGCGCTGATCATCCGCGAGGGCGCGCTGCCGGTGCCCATGACCATCGTCGAGGAGCGCTCGGTTGGCCCCACATTAGGGCAGGAGGCGATCGAGGCAGGATTGCGCGCAATTGTGATCGGTTTTGCATTGGTCGTCGGCTACATGGTGCTATATTACCACGGGGCAGGCATTATTGCTGCAGTGGCGTTAGTGGTCAACCTGCTACTTTTGGCCGCCATCTTTGCCCTGATGGATTTCACGATCACCTTGCCAGGCCTGGCTGGGATTGTGCTCACCATGGGCATGGCGGTGGATTCCAATGTCATTATCTATGAGCGCATCCGCGAGGAACTGCGCCGTGGCAAGTCGGTCAAGCTGGCGGTGGCCGCAGGCTTTGAACGCGCCACACTCACCATCATCGACAGCAACCTGACCACGCTGATCGCCGCTGTGATTTTAGCCTCTAAACTCGGTGTC
>JANWWX010000102.1 GCA_025057195.1 Leptospiraceae bacterium
CCTGCTGCGGGAGTTTGGGCAGGGTGAAAAGGAGGTGGCGTATCGGTTGAATCTTGCCCGTGCCCACGTGGGCGCAGGAAAATATGAAGCAGCGCTGCAGGCACTTGCCGGTGTCGAGAAAAAAGCCGATGACCCCTCCGCTGCCGAAGCACTTTTCCTGCGCGCCGAGATTGCGTATCAACAGGGGAAATTCCCCGAAGCCCTCCAGTTTTATGCCCGCTTCACGCGAAAGTACCGCAACCATCCACGCAGGGCCGAAGCAGAGCTGGGCATTGGCTGGACCTATTTTGAGCTGAAGCAGTTTGCACGTGCTGCCGACCAGTTTCGCACGCTCATCCAGACAGCGCCTGCACCGTGGCGCAGCAAGGCACTTTTGGCGCTGGGCGCATGCCAATATAACCTGCGCGACTTTAGCGGCGCAGAGCAGAGCTACCGCCAGGTGCTGGCAGAGCATGCCGATCAGCCCACCGACTATGCCGAAGCTTTGTACCAGCTCGGTTGGCTTTTTTTCCGGCGCAACCAACCTAAAGAGGCGCGTGACCATTTTCGCCGTTACTTGGCTGGTGGGCATGCGCAGCCGCGCCGCCACGAGGCAGCGTACTTTTCTGCCTTCTGCTTATTCCAGACAAATGATTTTGCTGGGGCAGAAAACGAGTTTCTTGTTCTTTTGCGCAACGAGGATTTGCCCCAGTGGTTAAAAGAAAAGGCATTGGCCGATTTGGCACGTAGCCGCAGTAGCCAGAAAAAATACTCGGCAGCGCGTGCTGACTGGCAAAAGCTATTACAGGATTCAGCACAGTCCCCTCTGGCTGAAGAGGCGCATTACCAGATTGCCACTCTTTCGTTGCAGCTTGGCGAGGAAGAAGCCGCACTTTCGGCCATGGCGCAGCTACGCGAAAAAAATCCGAGTTCCACTTGGCTCAAAGAAGGTCTGGCTGAGCTTTTTGTGTATTTCCGCAATAAAAAGGACTTTGCCCGTGCGACAGCCATATTGCAGGAACTGGGAAAGCTACGCCAAAATCCTGAGGAAAAAGCAGAGCTACGCCTCAAAAAATCCGAGCTGCTCATCGCAGAAGGTAAAACTAGCGAGGCCGAGGCAATTCTCAATGCAGTTTTGGCTGACCCCGATGTGGCTGATGGCCACAAACTCCATGCACTCGCCATGCTCACTGCTCTTTGGGAAAATTCGGGCAGGTTCGCCGAGGCTGTGGCTAAAATAGAAAAATTGGCAGAGCGTTTTCCAAAAGAGGAATTCATTGCCGTCGAGTTGCAGTTTGCCGCCGGGCGTTTTTTATTCCTGGCTGGCCAACATGCAGAAGCGGCGCAAAAACTAACAGGATTGGCGCGCCGGCGGGAAATTGCCGACCGCAGCCGCTTTCTTTTGGGCGAGATTGCACTGGCACAGAAAAAAACTGCTTTGGCCATTGACTATTTCCGCCAGGTGTCGCAGAAAACCGACCAGGCACTCTGGCTCAAAGCACGGCTGCGCATCGGCGAAATCCTTTATACACAAAAAGACTTTGAAGAGGCGGCGCGCGAATTTAGTCGCATCAGCTATGCCGAGACGCGTGAAGATGCTGTCTATGAGAAGTCGCTATACTATGCCATGCTATGTTTCAAAGCCCTGGGCAAAAGCCGCGAGGCCGAGGTATTCCATAATAGGCTCAAAGAAGCGTTTCCGCACAGTCCTTTTTTGAAGGAGACAGATTGATGCGCATCCTGATCTGTAACGACGATGGCTTGAGTTTTCCTGGCTTGTTGCGGCTACGCGAACGGCTTGAGCGGTTTGGTGAAACCTGGGTCTTTGCCCCCGCGGAAGAGAAGAGCGCGACCAGCATGGCACTCTCCATCAATAACGACATTCCGGTCATCCGCATCGATGATCGCACGTATGAAGTGGACTCGTATCCGGTGGATTGTGTCAACATTGCGCTGCATGGCAATTTGGCGCCGCCGTTTGATTTTTGTGTGAGCGGTATCAACAAAGGTGTCAACATGGGACAGGATATCTGGTATAGCGGTACCGTCGGCGCCGCACGCCACGCCTTCATCCATGGCGTGCCTTCGTTTGCCGTCTCTTGTGGTTATGCGGATAGCAGCGGGGATTTCGCTAAGGTGGCGGATATTTTTGCCGAAATTTTTGCTATTTTCACCGCCGAAGCTGACCAGAATTTTCTTTTGAATATCAACATCCCGATGACGGCACGCGACGCCAGCGACCTAAAATGGGCTAAATTGGGTCGGCGAATCTACCGAGATAATTATCAAAGGAAACAGCGGCAGGATGGCAGCATGCTCTTCAACCTTGGCGGTTCAATCCTCAGCCATGGCGGCGAAAAGGAAACCGACTTTTATTGGTTTGACAGGGGCTGTCCGGTGATTACGCCGCTAACGATTGACGCAACCGACTATGAAAAACTCAGACGCCACATACCGGGATAGCGATAAAGTTAAACTGGCACGGGATTTAGTGTTCAGCCGGGGACACACGAATCCACTTTTGAAAAAAAGCCGACCGGTTGAGCCAGCAGAGCTGTCGCTGCAGCAGGTCGAAGAACTCACGCGCATCAAACAGGAAGCACGGCGCGCGTATCGGCGCAAGGACTTCGTGCAGGCACTGGCGCGGTTTAGTGATGCCCTGGCGATTGTCCCTGGTGATCTCGAATTTAGCTATTACCAAGCGCTTTGCCTGTTCCAGCTTCACCAATGGGAACGCGCGGAAGAGCTCTTGCGCCAGGTGGTCGAGCAAGACGAGTTACGCCTGCTACCGGATGTGCGGAAGCTTTTGGCACTAACCCTGCTCAAGCGTAAAAAATTTGCGGAAGCAGAAAAATTGCTCAGCGAGGCAGTGCGCGATTACAAAGACGACACGCAACTGATGAATATGTTAGGTTATTGCTTGGAACGTCAGGACAAACTCGCAGAGGCGGAAAAAGTGCTCTTGCGTTTATTGGATTGCGATCCCGAAAATCCCAATGGGCTCAACTCGCTTGCCTACATCTATTGTCGGCTCCAGAAAAATTACACTGAGGCCATCGCCATGGTCAAAAAGGCTTTGGCCAAGGAACCACGCAATCCGGCATACCTCGATACCTTGGGCATGCTCTACGCACGGCGCGGCAACCACGCTGCTGCACGGAAGATGCTCAAGCAGGCTTTAGAATATGCGCCAGGAAACCCCGAAATCATGGCGCACCTCACCCAACTGCATTGATTTCAGTACGGCACAGGATAATCCCGCCGCACACTGTCAATGTCGTTGAGCACTTCGTTGCTCAAGTTCACGTCTATGGCAGCAATATTGGTCTTAAGTTGTTCCATGGTGGTGGCACCGATGATCGCACTGGTGACAAAAGGGCGAGAGAGGACAAAGGCAATTGCCATTTGTGCAGGATTGAGCCCGTGCTTTTTTGCAACCTTTAAGTAACGGTCAACCGCAGCGTGTGCCTGTGGCGTATCGCGGTGGTTGAAGCGCCGTGATAGCGCCCAGCGGCTGCCTGCAGGTCTTTTCCCATTGGCGTATTTTCCCGTGAGCAAGCCGGTGGCCAGCGGTGACCACGCCAAAAGCCCTACCTTCTCCCGTATCGAGATCTCTGCTAAGTCAGGTTCGTGCAGGCGGTAAAGCAAGCTATACTCATTTTGGATCGACTGCACGCGTGGCAAATGGCGCATTTCGGAAAGAAAGAGGTACTGCATTGTGCCCCATGCTGTTTCATTGGAAAGCCCAATATAACGGATTTTTCCTGCTTGGATCAGCGACTGCAGTGTGCTCAGTACCTCCAAGAAATTATCGCGCTCTTGTGCATTGGCTGTATCTTTGACCCGGTAGTTCCAGAGTTGTCCAAAATGATAACTCCCGCGGTTAGGCCAGTGCAGTTGGTAGAGGTCGATGTAATCTGTTTTGAGCCGCCGCAGTGAACCTTCCACTGCCTCGCGCACCGCAGCGCCAGTGATGTTGCCCCCGTTGCGGATCCAGCGCAGTCCATTGCCAGCGATTTTCGTGGCGAGGATCACTTGCGAGCGGTTTTTGCGCTGCGCAAACCAGTTGCCAATGATGGTTTCGGTGACACCGTACGTTTCAGGTGCTGGCGGCACCGCATACATCTCCGCCGTGTCCAAAAAATTGACCCCTTGCGCCAAGGCATAGTCCATCTGGGCATGGCCATCTGCCTCGGTGTTTTGTGTTCCCCAGGTCATGGTGCCAAGGCAGATGGCGCTAACCTTCAGGTCAGTTGTCCCTAACGTGCGGTATTGCATGCACCAGAAAAGGATTGGGTCGCGGCGCGTCGAGCCTTACGCTGCCGGCAGGAGACCAAAACGCAACAGCAAATCCTCCGAAAGCCCTTGATGGCGTAGCATATCGTTAGAGATTCCCAAGCGGGCAAAGACTTGGCTTAAGGGTGCCACATTGCCCGACTCGGCCACGCGTTTGATCCCATCCTGCAGGTGCACCAGGTTTTCCTCCACAATGGTGCGTGTGGCGGCATTGACCATCCCTGCCAGTAATTTGTTGGTTGTGAATGCATATCGTACCTCAGATTCCAAAGCCGTTTTGCCATCACCCAACTCCTCCAGCCGTCGGTAGCCTTCAAAGCTGCCAAAATTACCACTCGCTTCTCGGAAGCAGAAAATGGGTTTTGCCAAATCGTACTGGATTTCCTGTTCGGAGGTGGTCCTTTTGCGGATTATGGGGATCACGGAAGTATAGCGGACACGGTATGTCCGCCGCTGCGGGTCGTGGCTTACCAATTCGGTTTTTTCAATCGAGGGCGCAAACTCGGGGTAGCGGGCTACGTCGAGTGTGAGGCTGAGCACGGCCTCCAGCGGCGCGTCAATGACGACACGCCGCTTTATGGTTTCAAGCTGCATTTGGCTGCTGGGCGGGCGGTACAGGATGGTATCGGTTGGCACGGGCGTGGCTTTTATGGTCGTCGAAGCGGACGCCATATTTGCGCATCGCAGCATGTGCATAGGGCGCAGCTAACTGACGGAGATAAAACGGTTGGTTGACGATGAAGTGGTGGATCGCATGGGTGCCGCCGAAGTTAAAGCAGAATAGTTGGAACGGCAGCATGTACCAGGTGCGCCATGTCATGACCTGGCATTGCTCCA
>JANWWX010000103.1 GCA_025057195.1 Leptospiraceae bacterium
CCCGCGATTTTTTTGGGCAACGGTGTGGCTTTCCTCGCTTGCGGTGTGGCACCAAGGTGGGCTGTGGTTTCGGCAGCGATTGCCTCTGGGCAAACCATCGCTGCGGTGTACCTGTTGCGCTTTCTACCGGAATCCACTACCACATTCCGGCGGGTACGGGATTTTTTCAGGATGGTTTTTGTCGCAGGATTTCTCCTGCCTTTGGCTGCGGCAGTTCTTGCTGCCTGGCTTCTTCCCGACACCGCTACTTTTTGGCATGTGGCTGAGCGTTGGGCTGTCGGCAATTCTTTGGGGGTGATCACACTCGCCCCACTGATTTTGCTCTGGAGGCAAATGCCAAACCTGCGCCAACGACCCAGTTATTGGTTAGAGTTTTTGCTGGCTTTTGGGATCGCGCTTGCCATTGGGCAAATTGTCCTGGCCGGGCAGCAGGCATTTGGCTTGGAACGCTACCTGCGGGCTTTTATGCTATTTTCTTTTGTGGTGTGGGCGGCTGTGCGGTTTGGGCGCCGCGCCACCATTGTGCTCATTACCCTATTTGCGCTGCAGGCAGTGGCAGGGCTGGTGCAAGGCCGAGGCTACCTCGTCACTCCAGAGCAGGATGTCAGCCTGCTCACAATTTGGTTTTTTGTTTTCCTCATTGCAACTACGGGAATGGCATTGGCCATCATCATCCACGAGGGGGGAGAGTTCAACCGGGCGTTGGAGCATACCAGGGAACGGCTGCAGCAGGTCAGTGCACTGACCCGTACAGGGGGGTGGGAATACGAGGTCGAAAGCCAAAAGGTCTATTATACGCAGGAGTTTTTAGAACTGTTAGAAGTGCCGTCAGAAACTGCTCTCAGTCGGGAATCGCTGTTAGGACTTTTAGACGCCGAGGAAAAGCAAAAAATCCTGGCAGCAACACAACAGGCACTCCAACACGGCAAAGGCTGGGACCTCGAGTTCTGGATGAAAACCTTTGCCGGCAACAGGCTTTGGGTGCGTTCGCTCTGTAAGCCCATCCTGAAAGATGGCCAGGTGGTGCGCCTTTTCGGGGCAGTCCATGATTTGACCCAACAAAAACTGGCACAGCTCGAGTTGCTCCGAAAAGACTCTGAATTCCGGTCACTGGTGGAGACCGCATCGGAAGGAATCTGCATCCTTGACCGGGAAGGGCGTATCACTTTTGCCAACAAACGCTTAGCGGATATTCTGGGCTATCCCGTACGCCAGCTTGAGGGTAATCCCCTTAACCACTACTTGCTCAGCGAATTATCAGAAATCTTGCCATTAGCCAATGCCCAAAAGCCTGAAGTAAGACAGTCCTTTGAGGCCGATTTCCGCCATCAATCGGGACGGACAGTGCATGCTGTAGTCAGTCTGGCACCGGTGTTTTCTGGCGGGGAGATTAGTGGCGCTTATGTTTTTATTATGGACATCACCGACCGCAAGCTGGCAGAGATACGTCTGAAACTCAGTGAGGCGCACTATCGCCAGTTTGTCGAGTCGCTGTCCGATGCGATTGTGGTCCATCAGAGCGGTTTTATTGTCTATGCCAATCCGGCGGCAGCGCATCTGGTGGGGGCCAAAAGCCCGCAGGAACTTTTAGGCAGAAACGCCATCGAATTTGTGGCGCCGCAATTCCGTGAGCAAGTTCTGCAGCGCATCCAATACCTGCTGCACCACGGCGGAGAGGTGCCACCCATGGAAGAAGAATTCATCCGTCTGGATGGAACACCTGTTGCCGTCGAGGTCAAAGCCACGGCCATCCGGTTCAATGACACCCCCGCTGTGCTGGTGGTTGCCCGCGACATTACCGAACGCAAACGGGCAGAGGAACAAATCCGCTACATGGGTCAGCACGACGCGTTGACCGGTCTGCCAAACCGTGTGCTTTTTGCAGACCGTTTGGCGCAAGCCATCGCCCATGCTGAAAGGTATAACACCATTTTTGCGTTGCTCTATGTCGATTTAGACCACTTCAAAAAAATCAATGATGTCTATGGCCACCGCTTCGGCGATGAATTCCTGAGGCAAGTGGCAGCACGCCTGGCCGGCCGGCTGCGTTCAGCAGATACCATTTCACGCCAAGGCGGGGACGAATTCGTCATCTTGCTCAACGAACTGCAACAACCAGAAGATGCTGCCGTTGTTGCCCGCGATCTCTGCCGCCTGCTGGAAAACCCTTTCCACATTGATGGCCTTTTAGTCTATGCAGCAGCCAGCATCGGCATCGCCATCTACCCACGCGATGGCACAGATGCGGAAACGCTGCAGCGCAATGCCGACATTGCCATGTACCACGCCAAAAACCGCGGCCGCAACCAATACCAGTTTTTTTCGGAAGAGCTCAACCGCATCCTGCAGGATAGGCTTGAACTGGAATACGCCTTGCGCCAGGCACTGGATAACAATGAGTTCAAGGTGGTTTACCAACCGCTGATCGACCTACAGACCAATGCCATCAGCGGCTTTGAGACCTTGCTGCGCTGGCAGCACCCACAGCGTGGGGAGTTGGCCGCAGCAAAATTTATCCCCCTGGCGGAGGATTCTGGCCAGATTATTGCCCTCAGCGAATGGCTATTTAACCGCGTGCTGTCTGATATCCCACAACTTGCGTTGGCCGGCTATCCAGAGCTGAGCATTGCGGTCAATTTTAGCATCACGGAACTACGACAAAAGGATTTTGCCGAAAAAATCCTGCGTTTGCTGGAGCAACATGGGGTTATGCCCCGACGCCTAATTATTGATATTTCAGAAACGGCACTTTGGCAGGAGCGAGAAATTGTCAGTCAGAATATCCGGCAACTGGCAAGCCACGGTGTACGCTTTGCTATCGATGATTTTGGCACTGGTAATTCTTCGCTGAGCCAGCTCAAATCTCTTCCCATCCACTACATAAAAATCGATGCTTCTTTTATCCACGACTTACCTGATAGCGAAGAGGATGTCATCATTGTGCGGACAATACTTTCGTTGGCGCGCAATTTGAAATTGGAGACCATTGCCGAGGGCGTGGAAAGCGCCAGCCAGCGCGACTTCCTGCGCCACCATGGTTGCGGCTTAGCACAGGGTAACTATCTTGCCCCACCCATGGAATTAGAAGCTGCCCTGCGTTTCGCACAAAAAATCGCTTAAAAAATCTAATCACTGCCCACAATCTGTCCGAAATTCGAGTATGCGAGTTGTGCTGCTTTTGATGATAACAATGCTGATACTGGGATGCCGTGCCCCACAGGCACGCAACAATCCCGGTCCAGGGCAACTGCAGGCTGAGGCGCAAGATCCCGCTTTGCAAGATGGCAATTTGGAAGCGCGGAGTGTGGCGGCCGTAAGCGAAGGCTATGCCGCCTGGTATGGCAAGGAACTGCACGGGCGCCCTACCGCCAGCGGTGAGCTTTTTGACATGAACAAACTCACCGCCGCCCACCGCGATTACCCAATGCATTCGTTGGTTTTGGTCAAGAATTTGGAAAATGGCAAGAAAACCGTGGTCAAGGTTAACGACCGTGGACCCTATGTCGAAGGCAGGATCATCGATGTCAGCTATGCTGCGGCACGCGAGCTTGGCTTTGCCGAAAAAGGGGTCGCCCGTGTCCAAATTGAGTTGATCCAAGCGGGTGAAGATAACTTCCTTGCGAAAGCAACACCGGAAAAAAGCACTATTGCCCGGCGCAAAGCGGATAATGACGATGACTTAGACATCCTGGAGCCTGACCTCGATGCTGAGGAGAAAGAAGATCC
This sequence comes from Leptospiraceae bacterium, assembly GCA_025057195.1. Taxonomy (GTDB): domain Bacteria; phylum Spirochaetota; class Leptospiria; order Turneriellales; family Turneriellaceae; genus JANWWX01. Next base: position 3,727 of record JANWWX010000103.1, read on the forward strand.
ACAAATTAAATCTGCCAAATCCAAGAAAGAAAAGCTGATTTTCTTAGACGGCAAAAAACCACGTGGCTACACGGTGCAAGTGGGGGCGTTTAAAAAGAAAGCCAATGCGGAGCGCCACCGCGATGAGATCCTGGAGTCTTACCCCGAGAAAGCGTTCATTGCCACCGACGGCAAATGGCACTATGTCTGCTTGGGGGATTTCAAAACGCGCAAGCAGGCAAAAGCCTTCCTCAAAAAATTGGCAGAGGATGGCGTCGATGTCATGTACCGTGGCAAAATCGGCTAACCAATTTGGCGCAGGTGCCATGCCTTGGGCTGGGTGAAGGTCTCAATCCCGTAGCGGGAGAGCGTCAAGCCGACACCGCTTTTGTTACGCCCCGACCAAGGCAGGCGAGGACTCACCCGATCGCAGCAGTTGGCATAGGCAGTGCCGGTTTTGACCTGCGATAAAATGCGTTTAGCGCGCTCTAGATCGCGGCAGTAAACTGCGGCGGTGAGGCCATAGTCAGTGTCGTTCATCAGCTGGATCGCCTCTTCATCGCTACGCACTTTCATGACACCAATCACCGGACCAAAACTTTCCTCCCGCATGAGCGCCATGCTATGGTCGGCATTCTCAATGACAGTTGGTTCCAAGAAAAAACCAGCGGCACATGCCACTGGCTTGCCCCCACACAGGATTTTACCACCGCGCTTTACAGCGTCTCCGATTTGGGCTAACAAAAAGTCGAGCGCTGCTTTCCCCCGCGTGAGGGCGCCAATATAGGTATCCTCTGATTCCGGATCGCCTATTTTGTAGTTGCGCACTGTCTCAACAAAGTGTGCAATGAATTCAGGATAAATTTTCTCGTGGACATAGAGCCGCTCGACGCTACAGCAACTCTGCCCTGTGTTATACATAGCCCCATCCGCAGTGGATTCGGCCGCGAAGGCAATGTCAACATCGTCTGTGACATAAGCGGGATCCTTGCCGCCCAATTCGAGCTGCAATTTGAGCATGCGCCCAGCCACGCGCTGTGCGATTTTCTGGCCTGTGGCATAAGAACCAGTAAAAAAAATCCCATCGACCAGCTGATCGACCAGAAGTGCGCCCGCTTCCCCACCACCAAAAACGACACCAAAAATGGCGTCGGGCACGCCCGATTTTTTGAGCCAGTCCGCCATCAACTGGCCGGTCAAAAGTGCGTACTCGGAGGGTTTATAAAGCACCGCGTTGCCAGCCAAAAGGGCGGGGATAAACACATTCGAACTCACAAACCACGGGTAGTTCCAAGCAGAAATGTTGGCAATGACACCCAGCGGTTCATGCTCGATTTCCTCGCGCATGGCATTGTCCGTAAACACGACCTCGTGGGCCAGGGTGCGCTC
>JANWWX010000104.1 GCA_025057195.1 Leptospiraceae bacterium
TGAGTGTCACCTATCTCACCGGGTTGTACAAAAATACTGGATTGTATTCATACTTATGTTCAATTGATTTCGATAAAGAATTTAATAAAGATAACGAAAAAGTTGAAGATAATTTATTTTTAGAAGATATATCTTTCTAAATAAAATCAGCGGTGTGCCCGCGAAGCGGGCGGAAGGCAAAGCGAGGGCGGGGCGGGAATCCCTTTTCCCCAAACCCCTTTTCCTTCCCGCCCCGCCCGAGCGTAAAATTTCAAAATTCGGCGTCGGGATTTTCTTTGAAATAAGTTCGGATTTTGTCCAAAAAGCCCAGAAGGACAAAACGGCGCGAACACTCCGTCAAGAAGTGCTTGCCGAGAAGCTGCCCATTTGCATCTGCCCCCATGGCCGACCAACAAATCTGGAAATTCATCTCCCACACCCACGATGCTGCGGAACTGCGGGCAGAACTTATCCGCTACGTTTCGCTTTTTGAAATCAACGAGCTTTTATCGGCCTCGCTCGACTATGATGAAGTGTTAAAGATGGTCCTCGAACAGATGCTAGCACTTTCAGGTGCTGAGATCGCCTCTATTTTCATGATCAACAAAGAGGAGCAGGTGCTGGAATTCGCTGCGACCACTGACGCCAAGGCCGATTTGCTGCGCACCATCCGCGTGCCGCTCGGCAAGGGCATTGCAGGCTATGTTGCCGAGACGGGGGAGGCGGTGAACATCGTGGATGTGCGCAACGACCCACGTTATTACAAGGAGGTGGATTTGGCCCGTGGCGGTGAGACGCATTCTTACCTCTGCGTGCCACTGAAGCTACGCGGGGAAATCAAAGGCACGGTGCAATTGTTGAATAAAGCAGGGGGACCTTTCACCGACGCCGATGTCCGGTTGATGCTCAATTTTTCAAGCCAGGCAGCGATTGCCCTGGAAACGTCCCGTTTGCACCGCGAGGCGCTGCGCCGTAAAGCCTTTGAGCGCGACGTGCAACTGGCAGCAGATATCCAAAAGCAGTCATTGCCACACAGCATGCCGCAGCTTGCTGGATATTCGATCTTTGGCCACACCGAACCGGCGCAGGATGTCGGCGGTGACTATTTCCAATTCATCCCCCATGTCGATCGCACGGGGAAAAGTAAACTCGACATCGTTGTCGCCGATGTTGCCGGCAAAGGAATTCCAGCCTCGCTGGTCGTTTCCAATTTCCATGCTGCGATTCGCCTTTTGTCACCGCTTTACGATACACTGGGCGAGCTGGCCTACCAGCTCAACAATTTCATGCGCCAGAACCTACCCAGCGGCACTTTTGTGACAGCATTCATCGCACGCCTCGATGCCGCGTCGGGCACGCTCCACTACACCACCTGCGGCCACAATCCACCGCATGTGTTCCGCAAAAATGGCAACGGCTATGCAATTACCGTACTCGAACAGGGCGGAACGGCGTTAGGCCTGCGCTACGATATGGAATACCGGGTACACCGGCTGGTGTTAGCGCCCCACGATGTGCTGCTCATTTTTTCTGACGGTCTGACGGAGGCAATGAATGGTCGTTTCCTGCAGTACGAAACCGAACGGATGAATGCCTGCGTGCTGCGGACACTTTCTGGCTTACCAGGGCCGCCCGATGCCGTACGTATTGTCGAGGATTTACGCATCGAAGTAGCCAAATTCCGCCAAGGGCATGAGGTCAACGACGACATGACCGTGGTCTGCCTGGTGCGGCAGGCGAATTAACCTGGCGGCCGGGTGGCTGCCAAAGATGGGTGTTTGCCGTGGAAGCCAAGGTACTGCCGCAAGACCGGATCTTCATCGACGGGATACATCGCTCGGAAGCGCATCCAATCCAGGTTGCAAAATAAGGCGAGCTCGGAAAGGCCAAGCTTTTCTTCTGCGGTAAAATATACCCCGCGCAGTTCTTTTTTTAACCAACTCAGGATGGAAGCGACACGCGCTTGCTGCTTTTGTAGGTAAGCAATTTGCGCCACATCAGCGCCGTCACGGGTGAGGTAAAAGACATTGATTGCTGATTCGACCGCGGCGTCCGCTGCAGTCACGAGGTTGCGTTCACGCCAGTAATCTTGTCCTTGTGCCTGGCGCAGTAGTCGCGGGTGGCCGGCATACTTCTGGCTCAGGTATTCCAAAATCGTGTGGCTATCCCAGAGCAGCATGCCGTCGATTTCCGCACAGGGCACTTTCCAGATCGGATTTTTCTCGCGCAAGAGGGCCTGCCCTGCTTCTGTTTGGGTATCGACGAGCTCGAATTGGTGGCCCAATTCCAGGCATAAAAAGCGCACACGGCGCACGAAGGGAGAGGTAACGCTACCGTAGAGTTTCATCAGTCAGCCCCTATGATCGGTTTTTTGTACGAGTAAAGGCCATGCACGCCTCCTTGCACCTGTGCGGCGATCGAGCGTAGCTCAAAGCGCAGTTTGCCCGAATGCAGTGCCTGGTGGAGCGATGGGATATCCCGACAACCGATATCCTGCAAAGCATGGCGCACCCCCTGCATCAGGTATGGCACAAAATCAAAAATCGATCCTTTGTCCACAACCGCGCCTGAAACCCCTTGTGCTACTTTGATTTTTTGGTCCTCAACGTTGTAACGGCGGGCACCGCCGGCAGCTTCCATCGCCTCCAGCGAGGCCATACCACGAAACTTCTTTAGCCGAACCCCGTTTTCATAAAAATATTCGCCGGGTGCCTCTTTACTGCCGGCCAAAAGAGAGCCAACCATGCCGGCGCTGCCGCCCACTGCCAGTGCCTTGGCGATATCACCAATATTGGTGATGCCACCGTCGGCGATCACAGGCACTTTGTATTTGTAAGCCAACTTTGCCGTGTAATAGACGGCAGTGGCTTGTGCGCGCCCACACGCCATGGTATCCTGCGTGATGCAGATCGAACCTGGTCCCATGCCGACGCGCAGCGAATCTGCTCCGGCGCGGATCAGCGCTTCCGCCTGCTCGCGGGTCACCACGTTGCCAGCCATGACATCGATTTCGGGATATTTTTTCTTGATTTCTTTGAGCAATTCGATTTGGTATTTGGAATACCCCTGCGCTGAGTCGATAACAAGGAGATCGACACCGCGTGCGATCAGCACTTCGATGCGCTCGCGGTCGTGCGGGTGGGTGGAGACAGCAGCACCAACCCGCAGTCTTTTATTTTCATCTTTAGTTGCAAGCGGATACTCTTTGTTTTTGACCAGGTCGGTGCGGCTGACAAGTGCCACCAGTTTTCCCTCTTTATCGACAATCGGCAACTTGCCTTTTTTGGACTTACGCAGGATTTCGTTGGCCTCGGGCAACGAAACACCACGCGGGGCAGTGATCAGCTCACGGGTCATGACTTGCTCTAAAGGTAAGGAACGGTCGCGTTCAAAATCAATATCCCGGTTGGTCACAATGCCGACCAACTTAGTTTGCAGGGTACCGTCCTCTGTGATAGGGACACTGCTGAAGCCATATTGCTCTGTAATCCTGTCCACATCGGCGATCGTGTGGCGCGGCGAAAGTACAATCGGATCCGTGATAAAGCCATTTTCAAACCGCTTTACCTTTTCCACCTGTGCTGCCTGGTCTTCGATCGAAAGGTTGTTATGGATGATGCCAATCCCGCCCAAAAGTGCCAGGCCAATCGCCATCTGGCTTTCGGTGACAGTGTCCATCGGCGAGCTGACCAAAGGGATTTTGATCCGGATGTTGCGTGAGACCTGGGTCTCGAGATTCACCTCGTGCGGGGCAAAATCGATATAACCGGGTAGGATGAGAAAATCTTTGTAGGTGATGCCGGGCTTTTTGCTGAAAAGCTCCTCGCCGGATAGGCCATCTTGCAGTTTACCGCTGCTTCTTACCGACTTGCCACGTGCCATGGGGTAAGTTTGGCAAGAAAAACAGCGGGTCAATGCAAATGCAGTTGCGCTGTCTTAAAAAAGGTTTATTGAAATCGCAGCACGGTGGACAATGCTGCGGTATAAAATAACGCTGGCGCCTGCGGGTCACTAATGTAATACCCGGACACAGCTAAACTCACGCCCCAGTGGGACCGAATATACCACGTGGCTATGGCACCAGCTGTGACCCCGGGCAGGAGCACTGTGGTCTGTGCGTAGATAGTGCGGACATGCGCGGTGAAAATGCCTGCAACGGCATATGGGGTCAGCGCAAAGCGGCTTTTATTCCAGGTATAACCCAACCCACCCAGCAGCGAGGCCCCGGCCAGTCCAGCAAAATCCTCACGGCGGAAGCCAAAGTGGCCTTCGATGCGGAACTGCGGCTCAAAAAACGGCCATAGTCTCAGCGAAGCATGGAGCGTAGGGCCAGCCAAGATCCCAATCCGAGTCCCCGAAAACAGCATCCCCCTGCTCCCTGACAACCCAGCATGCACGGCGAAATGCCGATCCTGGGTTCGCTGCATCTTTTGCAGTGCTGTCTTTTCACTAACCTTGTCAAGTGCCTGGCGGCGTGCTGTGAGGTCAGAACCCACGGGGTATGAAGTTTCGGCGATCCGCCGCTCAGAAACGGCAGTGATATTGACCTTGTTTTCGCTGACAAATACCAGGTAGGCATCGGTGACACCATAGCGTTCAAGCCATGCCTTGATCCGGCGCCGGTCACGGTGTTGGGCGAGTTGCAGCGCATGTTCCTGCTCTGCCTGTGCGACTTTATACTTAGTGAAAAATTCAAAGACGGTGAGATAATTACCCGGTGTGCGCAGCGATAGCTCTTTTTTGAGTGCAAGGAGTTCCGATTCTGCTCGTTGCCTCTCCTCGGTAGTGTCGAACGCCGGCACCAAAACCAAAAGGCGCAGATGGCTGTAGCTTGAACCCTTGTTGGCCTGCAGGGCATATTGATAAATTGTGGACACAATCGCAGAGGCCAAATTATCGATATGCCGAAACACGCGGTTTGTGATATCACTTTCCTCTTCGACCCGACCAATGAAGCGTTTACTTTCTGCATTATAGATCAGCGCCTGCATGGAAATGCGCGAGTTTTCACGGTCAACCCGGAATTTTCCAACAATCAGGATATCGCACTGCGCTTCCGCGGCCACAGCTGCCAGTGCAGTGGCT
>JANWWX010000105.1 GCA_025057195.1 Leptospiraceae bacterium
GCTTCGATTCCAAAATAGAAATACCCTGGAAATTAGCTGTTAGCCTTTCCTCAAGCTCACGCACTTCGACCGAACGCTCGTGCGCGATTGTTTTGAGCTGTTGCAGCCGCAGAACAATCTGTGCCGTATCCTGGCGGTGCAAGTTACACAGGTAATCTATCTCGTCAGGTTCCAGCTCAAAATACCAAGCGTAAGCTAATTTGAACAGCACCCGCTGCTGCAGTGGGAGCGCGGTCAGCGCAGTGCGGAATTTTGCAAACAGCGTCTCCTCGTAGAGCTCCTGCTCGGGCGCATCCGCGAGCTGTTCCGTGGCATCGAACACCCGGCCGGAGGAATCGGTGCGTAGGAAAGCGGCTGCGCGCAGCTTGTCTTTCTGTGTGCGCAGAAAATCGATGGTCAAATTGCGCAGGACTGCATAAAACCAGGTGGTAAAGCGGGACTTTCCCTGAAAGCTGGCAATTTTCCGGCCATCGCGTAAGTGCTCAAACGCATAAAGATAAAACTCACTGGCTTCGTCCTCACTCAAGCGGAAGACGCGCATGGGGAAGTTATAAATATCATCAGAAAATTCTTCAAAAAAAGCCGCCAATGCCTCTGGCTTTTTTTTGCGAATACCTGGCAAAAGCGCCGCGATGCGCTGCTCGCGTTCGTTGCTGAACCAATGGCCTGACTCCTCTTTCGGGCTTGCTGGAGATTGGGCACGATCCTGTTCTTGCTTTGGTTCTTGAGAATTTTGCTTGGATTTCTTTTGTCTCGGCGTCGCAGAGGAGTTTTTTTTTGTTTTCCCTACGCTATTTTTTCCTGGCATCTTATTCCACAGTCACCGACTTAGCCAGGTTTCGGGGACGATCGACATCGCAGCCACGGGCAACTGCCGTGTAATAGGCCAAAAGCTGCAGTGGCAGCGCCACCAAAAGCGGCGAAAGACTTTCCGGACACGGTGGGATTTCAATGGCATAGTGCGATTCCTTTTTAATTTCGTCATCGCCCTCCGTGACAATTGAGATAATTTTTCCTCCGCGTGACTGGGCCTCTTTGAGGTTGGAGATCATCTTGCTCCGAATTTCTCCTTGCGGGGCAATGATCACCACCGGCACGTTCTCACTCACCAGCGCCAGCGGGCCGTGCTTGAACTCACCACCAGCATAGCCTGAGGCGTGGATATAGGAAACTTCTTTGAGTTTTAGTGCTCCTTCGAGCGCCATGGGAAAGTTATAGGTACGTCCCAAAAACAGCGTATCGTTTTTATTTTTTAAGAATTCGGCAATTTCCTGGATCACGGTCTGGTTGACGAGGATACGGCGCATCTTTTCTGGAACTTGTCTGACTTCATTGAGGATCTGCCGCCGCTCATTGGCCGGAATTAGCCATTTGATGGATCCCACATAAAGCGCGAAAAGTAATAGGCTCAGCACCTGTGCGGTGAAGGCTTTGGTCGAGGCGACCCCGATTTCGGGTCCGGCCATCAGCTCGACAATCGCGTCTGCCTCCCGCGCCATGGTCGAATGGACGTTATTGAGAAAACAGAGCACGCGCAAAAATTTGGCCTTGGCCTCCCGTAAACCTGCCAAGGTATCGGCAGTTTCTCCCGACTGGCTGATCCCGATGACCAAAGAATCCCCACTCGCCAGCGGATTACGGTAACGCCACTCGGAAGAATAGTCTGTTTCAGCGCTGGTATGCGCGAACTGCTCCAAATACATCCGGCCGATCATGCCTGCGTTGAGCGAAGTGCCGCAGGCTTGGATGAGTATCCGTCCGATGCGCGCAAGGTATTCTTTACCCATTTGCATTTCCGGAAAATGGATGAAGGTATCGTCGAGGCGCTTGCTCAGGATCCGCTCGACAACCTCTGGCTGTTCGTGGATCTCCTTGAGCATGCGGTGTGGGTAGGGACCCTTTTCGATATCCTCTTCGCAAATGGAGACCACCTGCCAGCTCCTTTCTGCCAGGCCGCCATTTAGCCGCAAAATCTGCACCTCTTTGGGGGAGATAAATCCCCATTCTTCATCGGCCAAAAAAATCGCCTCGTGCGCCAATGGTACCAGTGCCGGCAAATCGGAGGCAATCATAAATTCCTCTTTGCCGCGGGCCACAACCAGGGGCGAGCCACGGCGGGCAAAAAAGATCCTATCTGGTGCCTGTTCGCAGACCATGGCAATTGCGTATTGGCCCTCCAACCGCCGCAGCATGCGCACGAATGCCTCTTCAACCGAAAAACCCTCGTTGAGGTATTTTTCCACCAAATGGGGTGCCACCTCGGTGTCGGTATCACTGGTAAAGACAAAGCCGTCGTCTAAAAGCTCTGCCTTGAGCCGGTTGTAGTTTTCAAAAATGCCGTTGTGCACTACGGCAATTGTCTGTTCTTTATTGCAGTGGGGATGGGCATTGATCACGGAAGGTTCACCGTGTGTTGCCCAGCGTGTGTGTGCAATACCGCTTGTGCCGCCCAAAGGCTGGTTGTGTAGTAGCTTTTCCAGCTCAGCTATTTTTCCCACTGCTTTGCGCACACTGAGCTCTCCGCCATCGATCACAGCAATCCCGGCAGAATCATAGCCTCGGTATTCCAATTTTTTCAGCCCGCTAATGAGCACGGACTCCACAGACTTCCCGCCGACATAGCCCACAATACCGCACATGTGGCAAACTCCAGCCGCACAGCGGCGCGACGATCAGAATTGGGATAAAAAGTAAAACCCGAAAAGACGACTTGCTTAAGACTGGCCTTTGTTCAAGTATTCCAGTCCCTCTGCAAGCGAAGGGAAGCAATGCAATTGGCTGATGGCCCCCGTGATCTGCAGGGATTTTTGTACCCCCAAAGTCGGATTCACCAGGATCAGGACACCGTTTTTTTCAGCAAAAAGTTCTGTCTGCTGCACCAAGAAGCCAACCGTCATCGAGTCGATCCCTGGTACTTTACCCATGTCGAGGACCACACGCGGGGCAGGAGCAGCCCGTAGGCTATCGAGTTCGCTGCGCAGCGTCGCGAGGTTATAAAGCCCCATGTCGCCCACTGGCTCAAGGATGGTGGTGCCGCTTTCCTGCCTTTTATTGATCTGCATGGTATTTTACGCACTGAATATCGGCCGATTTTGCCAAGGCATGAGCAAAATCGCAGCCAAAGTGTTCGCTAAATCCTTGCAGCATGCGTCCTCCGGCAAAGATCGGATTGTGGTGAGCGCCACCAGCCGGCAAACGGCAGCCGCAGCCACAGCACAAGCTGCGCGGCCACCAGCCAAAACCAGGAACGGCGTGGCGCAACCCCCAATAGCTCGGCAATCTCATGGTGCAATTTGTTGCGCGAGCGTTCAAAAAAATCGGACAGCAATAATTCTCCTTTTTTTGACAAGCGGCACACACGACGGCGGAGCAAAGGATAGACAAGCGCCAATGCTAACTCAAAACGAAGGTAGAGTCCCCAAAGGTAGTGGCGGTGGAACCAACTCCGTGCGCTAAAATCCCGTGTTGCACTTTCTCCGAAGGCCACGTGTTGCCGCTCATCCTTGGCAATTGCAGCCAGCGTCTGGCAGATGCGCCGGTCAGCGGTATGTTCGATCAGGTATTCCATCAATAGCAGCACCCAGCGCTCGCCCACCGCCTTGTCCAAAAAGCAGTGCTCGTACCAGAGCCGGCCGGGCAGTGGGGCCAGGATTTTGCGCAAAAGCCATGGTGAGCGCGGCAATTTGGCTTCCGGTTCAGCATAGCGATAGAGTGCGGCGTACATCCGCGCATGGCGGATTTCCTCCCGTACCTGGCGGGCGAGAAAATCGGCTGCCTCGAGCGTGGGGGCATGCATTAGCGCCTGCCCCTCAGCAATGCCGGTGAGTTCTCCCTCGATGAAGCGCACGAGGATATAGGCGATGAGCTTTTGGTCTTCCGGCAGCGTGAGTTTTATGGGCATTTTTGTATAAGTTACAAGGGCATTGCCATAGCAACAAATTTTGTGTGCTGGCTGCCTGTCGCTTTATCTCTGCCCATGCCGGAATTGCCGGAAGTGGAAACGGTCCGCCGCTCGCTTTTGGGGCTTGTGGGGCAAAAACTGCAATCAGCTAAGATCAGCGATGGCAAACTGCGCTACCCACTACGCAAAGCCGACCTTGCGCCGTTTTGGGGCAAAACGCTCCTGGCTATAGAGCGCTTAGGGAAATACCTGATTTTCCGCTTCGGCAAAGCAAACGAGGAAATCTTAGTTTTCCATTTGGGCATGACGGGACGGCTTTTGCTCAATATCCCTTCGCACCGCTATTGCAAAGCAGAGTTTTCTTTCACATGCGATCGGTTGGCGTTGATCGATGTCCGGCGCTTTGCATTCGTCTTGAGCAAGAAGCGGGCCGTGGGCGCATTACCCAAAGGTATAGACGCTTTGGCCGACTGGCCGGATCTCATTGCGAAAAAATTCCGCCGGCGCCAGGCAGCCATCAAAAATGTGCTGATGGACCAAAACCTCATCTGTGGCATTGGCAACATCTACGCAGCGGAAATCCTTTTCGCCGCAGGCATCCATCCTGCGCGCCGTGCATCTTCGTTGGCGGATTCGGAAATCAGGCAGCTGCGCAGAGCGGTGAAGACCGTACTCAAAAAGGCGATTGCGGCCAAGGGCACCAGCATTTCAGACTTCGTCTATGCGCTGCCAGGGGAAGCAGCGTTCAGCACCGGCAGCTACCAAAACGCTTTTTTGGTCTATGCTCGCACTGGCAAGCCATGCCGCCGTTGCCGCAAGCCGATCGAGCGTTTGGTTTTGCAAAACCGCGCCACGTTTTTCTGCCCGCGCTGCCAAAAGTAGTCAGTAATTGGTGTAAATGGCACTGGCTGGAAACTGGTTCTCAGCGAGGATTTGGCGCACTTCGGTCATCATCTCCTGGCTTCCAACCAAAAGCACCGCACCATAATGGGAAAGGGCATGGCTGCGCAGGCGCTGCTGCACGCGCTCACCTTGTGCAGAAAGAGCATAGATCTTATGCAGCGGAAAGTCCG
>JANWWX010000106.1 GCA_025057195.1 Leptospiraceae bacterium
ACCGATGCCATGCCCCTGGACAAAGGCAGTGCGCAGGTTTTCAAATAGCGCACGCTCCATGGTTTCATTTTGTTGCCTCACCAATTCGGTGAGGATCTCCTGCTGCTCCAACCGCCGCCGGTAAAAGTCTCCTCTTTCCTCCATTGCGATCTGGGTAAGTTTTTCTGTCTTGGCGAGTGCAAATGCCCGGTTGAGAACCAATTCCGCCTCGGCCTGTGCCACAGGCTTCAGGATGCAGTCCAAAACACCCGAGCGGAGGGCGGCTAAGATCTCTGGGGTGGCAGACGGATTGGCCAATACCACCGCGATCGGTGGCTGTGGCAATTCCCGCAACTGCTGCAAAAGATCCACAAGGGACTGCCCCTCTGGCAGCGGCAGCCCGATGAGGATTACCTCGCACTGTTGATTGCGGCAGAGTGCCAGTATCTGTTCTTGCTCCGCAGCGGAGATTATGGTATAAGGCAGATTCCGCAACGCCTGCTCTGCCTGTTTCCTGTCGTCACCGTTTTTTTCAAACAGGACCAGTTGTCTCTGGGACGGCATGGCAGCGCGTTTTGTTTTACGCTGTCCCGGTCAAGGTCTATACTTCTAGCCAAGCAAGAGAACCACTTAAGCCAAGTATAAAAAACACAGAGTCACATAAGGCTAGAGTTCTATGGAAAAGCCCTTTGAGCCATAGCCAGACAAAAAATTTCCAGAAAAACTGAAAAAATTCCGCAATGCGATGGCCGTGCTACACAATATGGATATTGACACGGCGGCTGATGTCATTGCCACCATTTTGTAACTCGAGTTCGTACTTGCCAGCAGCCAGCTGCGGGAACCAGGCAAAATCGTCACGCAGTGGCAGCGACTGCAGCAGCCGACCTTGCCGGCGCAGATTGATGAATTTAGGCCGCGGATGGTAGTCCTGCAATTTTATTGTCAGCATCACCGTGTCTTTGCCGTCCTTGACAATCTGGTAGATCATCTTGCCCTGTTCTGCATCCTTAAGCAAGAACTGTAGCACACCGGTCGGCTGCTGCGCCGAGACAGTTGCCGCAGAGCGCACAGGCACCATATCGTCGGCGGTGGCTATTGGGAAGAGACCTTCCAGATGGCCGGCAATGAGGCGCAACCCCTCGCGCAGCCGGATGACGATCGCCGGTTCAGCAGTTTGCGGCACAGCGGCGTAGATCTTATCCAGCACAATCTGCTTCAAATAGGGTGGGGTTGGCAGCACAGGGCGTTCGCCCAGAGTGAACAAGAAACTCAGGACATCTTGAAAGAGAGCAAAATCAGCCGGACTATTTTTTATCGTTTGCCAGGCCGCACTGGCTTTCAATTCTTTTTCCAATAGATAGGGGTCAGTGGTGTCAAAAAACTTTTCCGCCAAGCCCACGACCTGGTGGAGCGGCACTTGGCAATCCACAGCGGGTGAGCCGACGCCGCGCCGGCTGGAGGCGAGCACGGTTTCAAACTGCACCAGTTTCTCCAGTAGCCTGAGATCTTTTTGTGCTAAAGCCAAGGCCTTTTTTTGGGTTTTTTCGTTGAGATATAGCTTCAAAAGCTGGGGAAAGCTCACTGCTGCTTTCCGGTTTTGCTCATGACGATCCTTTGCCACGGTTACCTCACCTTCTTAATTTTATAAAATACGACGGTAGGAAGCCTTTTTTTACGACAAAATTAAATCCCCACAAACCAATCACGGATGGCGGCTGCCCGGCTGTAGTATCCAGAATAGCGGCAGGCTGCCCCGTCAAAAAGTAGGGCATGCACCAAAAGGGGATAGAGTTGGTAGATTCGGATGAGCTCGTCCTCGTGGGCGCGGCGGGGAAGTTCTCCGTAATAACCATCGTAAAAGGCCTGGGAGAAACCTCCAAAAAGCCGGGTCATGGCAATGTCGATGAGCGGGTCACCAGCATAACAGGCGGGATCAATAAAACAAGGACCATCCTTACCCATGAGCAAATTGCCAGACCATAAATCGCCGTGTAGCCATGCCGGACTTGGGCATTCGCCGAGTAAAGGCCGGACCTTTTCGGCGAATTTCTGCCACAGCGCATTTTCCCTTTCCGACATATGGCGCATTTTGCGCAGGCAAAATCCTAACCTATTCTTAAGATAGAACTCTGCCCAGTCAGCGACCAAACCGTTGGGTTGTAGCAGGGTGGCGAGGTAGTTATCTTGAGCAGCCCCATAAAACCCTTCGCCAGCAGCATGCAAGGAGGCAAGCATGGCCCCCGCCTTTCGGTAGTCGTGCTGTCCAGGTGCTATGTATTCCAGCAAGAGATAACTTTCCGTGCACGCCAAGACTCGTGGCACGCGCACGCCACGTTGTTCTAAAGAGCGGAGCCCCTCGGCCTCGCTGGCAAAAAATCCGGGAGGGGGATTGCGGTGGGTTTTAAGGAAAAACTCTCCCTTTTGGCTCCGCAGCCGCCAGGCATGGGCTATGTCCCCGCCGGCCAGGGCAGTAACTTTGCCGATCTCGCCGGTGACAGGTCTGAGTTCTGCCAAAAGCGATGCCGGTAGCATTAGTTCCGGAGCTTGAGCAGCAGGGCCGGGCTGGGCCGGAGCGCCAACCAAATGAGCAGGGCAAAACTGAGAACGAATGCCAATGCTAGCAATCCCTGCGCAATGACGACTCTTTCAAATACTGCGGTTGGCTGGCGGAGGGGCTCTAAAAGTGCGAGAACAAAATAAATAGGAGTAGCGGGTAGCAATGCCGCCATAACAATAAAAAGGTTTTGCATGCCATAATAACTGGCGATGGCCAATCGGGTAAAACCGAGTGTTTCGAAATCGCCCGCCTCGTGGCTGAACGAGCGGCAGACTAATGCCTGTACAACCAGTATTCCTAAGCCAAAACCCAAAAGGAGCAGTGCGATCGCATAATAAAGCACTGCTTTATTTTCTGTCAGGATGGACTGGTAACGCACAAAAACCGCCATTTCGGCAAATGCCAGAAAATAGAGGAGTCCCAAACTGAGCCAAATCAGCAGGGCACGCCGGATGCCCAACCGCCAGAAATGGGTCATGCCTCGTTTTCGGGATGGAACACAGTCATGTCAGCAACCTTGTCACCGGACTGGATATCCACTACCCGTACCCCTGAGGCAGCGCGGCCTTGGATGGCAATCTGCCGCACCTCGCTGCGCAGCACCATTCCCGATTCTGTGGTGACGATGACTTCTGAATCCTCCCTGACCGTGCGGATCGCCACCGCCTTGCCAGTTTTTTCGGTCGGTTTGAAAAAGGCCATGCCCTTGCCACCCCGCCCTTTGGTGGCAAATTCGCTGTAGCGCACCCGTTTGCCATAGCCATTTTCGCTGATCACAAAAAGATAGTCTTTACTACTGCCCACCACGTCGAGCCCGATCATATAATCGCTGCCCTCAAGTGTCATGCCAATGATACCGGAGGCGGCACGACCCTGCGCCCGCATCTTGCCCAAATTGGTGCGCAAGCCAGCCCCTTCGGCCGTGGCCAGGAACACGTCGTCTTTATCGTTGACCACCGCAACATCGACTAAGTAATCTTTTTCCGATGCCTTGAACTGCATCGCCATCACGCCGCCTTTTTTGGCATTAGCGATTTGGCCGATTTCGAGCTTTTTGATGATGCCCTGGCGGGTGAGCATCAACAGATATTTGTCGTCTGAAAATTCCTTAACAGAACGGATGACCGTGATGGTCTCGTCGGCGGCCAAGCTAAGCAATGCCCGGATGTGCTTGCCACGGGCATCTTTGGAGGACTCGGGGACCTCATAGGCTTTGAGATAGAACGCCTTGCCGCGGTTGGAAAAGAAAAGCAGGTAATCCAAGCTCCGGCAAAAATGGATGTGTTTGAGCGCATCTTCCTTTTTACCGGAAGAGGTTACACCCTTGCCGCCGCGGTGCTGCCGTTTGAACGTATCGAGCGGCATGCGCCGGATATAGCCACTTTCCGAAATGGTGATCACTTCGTTTTCGTTTTGGATCAAATCTTCGGTGTCCATGCGCACGGCATCGGAATCGACCAGAGAGATCTGCGACAAGCGCTCCTTGCCATGCTTTTGGGCTATGGCCCCCAGCTCGCTTTTGATGATACCATACATTTTGCTTTCGGATTTGAGGATTGACTTGAGCTCTCCGATGAGCTTTTTGATCTCATTAAGTTCCTCAATAATTTTTTTCGACTCGAGCGAGGTCAATTTCTGCAGCCGCATGTCGAGGATTGCATTGGCCTGGATTTCGCTGAGCTTGAAACGCTGCATCAGGCTTTTGCGGGCAGCTTCCACCGTCTCGCTTTTTCGGATAATTTTTATCACTTCGTCAATGAAATCGAGGGCGATCTTGAGCCCTTCGAGGATGTGCGCGCGCTCCTCGGCCTTTTTGAGGTCGTAGCGTGTGCGCCGCTCAACCACCTCGCGCCGGTGGGCAATGTAGTGCTGTAGCATCTGCTTGAGGTTGAGCAATTTAGGCTCACCGTTAACTAACGCCAGAAAAATAATCCCGTAGTTGATCTGCAGCGCAGTGTGTTGGTAAAGTTGGTTGAGCACAATGTTGGCTTGCGCATCCTTTTTGAGTTCAAAGACAATGCGCATGCCGGAGCGATCCGATTCGTCGCGGATTTCCGAAATACCCTCGATTTTCTTCTCGTTGACCAGCTCTGCGACCCTGGCCAAAAGATCGTTTTTGCGCACCTCGTAGGGGATTTGGGTGACAATGATCGCCTCGCGCCCACGCCCAATTTCTTCAATGTTGGCTACCGCACGGATTTTGATAGAACCCTTCCCCGTCGTGTAGGCAGATTTGAGCCCATCTTTGCCAATGATGATGCCGCCGGTGGGAAAATCCGGCGCTGGGAGTTTTTTCATTAGCTCTTTGATCGATGCGTCTGGATTGTCGATTAAAAGCTCAATAGCCGCAACAACCTCCCGCAAGTTGTGCGGTGGGATCTTTGTTGCCATCCCCACCGCAATA
>JANWWX010000107.1:0-3609 GCA_025057195.1 Leptospiraceae bacterium
CGCATCGGCCAGCTGTGCTAACGGCAGATAGCGGAGGAATGGCTGGATGAATTCCGGGAAATTGCTATAGCTAAAAAAGATGCCCGAGGTCAACATGAGCGGGATCGAAAAAGCATTGATAATACCATTACCTGTACGGGTATTTTCGGCACGGGCAGCAAGTAGGAAAGCAAGACCAGCAAAGGCAACGTTGCCGGAGATAAAAAGCACAGCAAGCTGCAGGCCATCCCCTTGGAGGGTGAAGCCAAAATAAAAATGGGCGAAGGCATAGAGCAAAACTGCCTCGAGCAGGCTGATCGCCATGCGCGAAAGAAAAAATGAGGCTAAGATAATCCAACGCGGCACTGGGGTTGCCACAAAGCGCCGCATCAATTTTTTCATCCGGTATTCGATCAGCATGTAGCCGATACCCCACAAACAGGAGTTCATGATACCCAACGCCAAAAGTCCGGGAATTAAAAAGTCGATGTAGCGGTTGCCATGGGTGGTGACTGGCACCAACTGTTGCCGCGTCTTTTCACGGCTCAGCCGGCGCGACAGGATTAAATAGCTCAAAAAGGAGGTATCGTTGGCCGGGTCGAGGTGAAAGCGCACGGTTGGCTCTTCGCTGACTTCAATAATCAGCACCACCTTGCCTTTGCGCAACAGCTTCAGCGCGTTGTTGTAGTCCGTGAAAATAAACCGAAAAATGCTATTGTCATTGCTGCGCTGCGGCCGCGAAATATTGCGGTTTTCAATTTCATTGATGACTTCGCGCAACGCGGCGCTACGGTGCATGTCGCCGGCGACGGCAATTTGGCGCACACTCGTTTTGCGTTCAACAAAGGCAACACCTAGCACCCAAGAGAGGGCCACCGGCAGCAACACTGACCACAAAATGACCTCCCAATCACGGAAGAATTCGCGGATATGCATCAGGAGCAGTTGCCAGAGCGCCCTAATCACCCAAGTGCCTGCCCGTCATTTGGATAAACAAGTCGTCGAGGGTCAGCGGGCGCGCGGTAAACGCCTCAAGGTTGTGCCGGCCAACCCGCCGGATAAATTCTGGCAAAATGCGCGCGGCATCTTCGGCATGTAGCCTACCACTGCCGTTTTCTGCATCAATGTGACAGTGGCTGACTCCGGGCAATCGGTGCAGCGCAGACAACAGGCGGCGGCTTTGCCTTTTTAGGCGGAACTCTAAAATCTCGTGGCCACCGTGGCGGCTGAGCAATTCGCGCAGTGTCCCGTCTGCCAAGATCTTGCCGCGGAAGAGGATCACGATGCGCTGGCAGAGCTCCTCTGCCTCCTCCATGTAATGTGTGGTCAAAAGCAGCGTCATCCCGTCACGCCGCAATTCTTGCAGGATCTGCCATACTTCTCGCCGGGCGTGTGGATCAAGTCCCGTTGTCGGCTCGTCGAGCAAAAGGATTTTTGGCCGGTGGATCAGCGCAACACCAATGACCAAGCGTTGCCTTTGCCCGCCGGAAAGTGTGTTGATATAGGAATTCCGTTTTTCCTCGAGTGCCACTAGTTTCAGGATTTCCTCGGCACGTTTTTTTTCTGTGCCATAAAAAGCTGCAAAAAGGCGCAGCGCTTCAATGACACGCAGCTTTTCGGGAAAGCGTGTCTCTTGGAATGCCGGCCCAATCAGCTTGCGGATTTTATGGGCATCGCGGGAGTACTGCATCCCACAGATCTCGATACTCCCGAGATCGGGTTTTTGCAAGCCTTCGATCATCTCCAGCAGTGTCGTCTTGCCAGCACCGTTGGGCCCTAAAAGCGCGACGTATTCTCCCGGATAAATTTCTAACGAAAGGTTATCGACCGCGCGCAAGGAGCCAAAACTTCTGGATACACTGCGGACCGCGATGACCGGTGCATTCTCCTGTTTCAGTTTCTCACCTCGCGCAATGCCGGCTGGGGGTGTTCCAGTTCCTGCTGGATTTCTGCCAGGGTGGTCGTGGCAGTCCCAAATTTCCCGACGACGATCCCGCCCGCATAATTGGCCAAAAGCATCGCTTCGGGGTGTGTTGCACCAGCCACCAGCGCCGCGGTATAGACACTGATCACCGTGTCACCGGCACCGGTCACATCGTAAACCTCGCGCGCTACTGTCGGAAGGTATGCCGCATAATTGTCGGTGAAATACGCCATCCCACGCTGCGAGCGGGTGATCAAAAGGTGCGGCAGCCGAAGAGTGGCACGGATTTTATCCGCAATTGCCTGCACATCGCCATCGCTTTGCGGAAACGGCATGCCGATGCCCTCCGATGCCTCTTTTTCGTTGGGGGTCATCACATCACAGCCAACATATTGCCGGAAGTGTTTGACCTGTGGGTCCACGGCAATTAGGACCCCCTTGGCCTTGGCCAAGCGGATGGTTTCGGCAATGACACGCGGGGTCAATAGCCCCTTATCGTAGTCGCTGAGGATGATCGCCGAAAAACTGCCTAAAAAGGATTCTAAATTGCGAAGGATTTCGTCTTCCGTGGTGCTCTGGATGGCTCGGGCGTTTTCAAAATCCACGCGCAGGAGCTGCTGGTTGCGCGCAATGAAACGCGTCTTGATGGTGGTTGGTCGGTCCGCCAGTGCCAGCAACGCGGCCTTGCCAGAGGTCCAAGAGGAGAGCTCATCAACCAACGCCCTGCCATTCGCATCGTCGCCGACAACACCGAGCACCCCGATGCTGCAGCCGAGCGCGCGCAGGTTCTTGAGGACGTTCGCAGCACCCCCCGGCGTGCGGTGTTCGCTTTCCGCCAGAAGCACCGGTACTGGCGCCTCGGGGGAAATGCGCGCCGCATCGCCGCGCACGTAGTGATCCCACATTAGGTCACCAATGACCAAGATCCGGCTTTCCGGGATTTTTTCCAAGATCGCAAGCAGCCGTGCTTTGTCGAAAACAGCCATCAGCGGTTCTTTGCTGTCGATTTGATATAAAGCTCACGCAGTTGTTTTTCCTCCACCGGCGAAGGTGCCCCCGACATGAGGCAAATGCCCTTTTGCGTTTTCGGGAATGCCATCACGTCGCGGATTGAGGTGCGGTTCAGCCCAAGCATCACGGCACGGTCCACACCGAAAGCAATCCCCCCGTGTGGCGGGGCACCATAAGAGAGTGCTTTCAAAAGAAAACCAAATTTCGCCTGTGCGTCTTCATCCCGGATTTTGAGCAGACGGAAAACGGCCTGCTGCAGTGTCGAATCGTGGATCCGGATACTGCCACCACCCAGCTCCACCCCGTTGAGCACGTAGTCGTACGCATTGGAGCGCACTGCCAAAAGCGCAGCCTTTTCGCTGCTGCCAATATTTTCCGCTGTAGAAAGTTTCAGCACTGTTGCCACGTCTGCTGGCACCGGAGCAGTAAACGGGTGGTGCATACTAGTCACCGCCGCACTTTCGGCATCCCACTCGAAAAGCGGAAAATCGACGATCCAGAGCGCGCGGTAGCTGTTGTGTGGGATCAGCTTGAAACGCTCGGCCATGCGCAACCGTAGCGCCGACAGCGTAGCAAACACAATCTCAGCACTGTCTCCGGCAAAAAAGATGATGTCACCAGGCTTGGCCTGCGTGCGGGCGAGCAGTTCGCGCTGCGCACCTTCTGGCAAAAATTTGGTGATCAGGGACTCGAGG
>JANWWX010000107.1:3619-4937 GCA_025057195.1 Leptospiraceae bacterium
AACGCCGCAAGGTTATGCCGGCCAACCCTCCGGATGAATTCTGGCAAAATGCGCGCGGCATCTTCGGCATGTAGCCTACCACTGCCGTTTTCTGCATCAATGTGACAGTGGCTGACTCCGGGCAACCGGTGGAGTGCAGACAATAAGCGGCGGTTTTGCCTTTTCAAGCGGAACTCCAAAATCTCGTGGCCTGCGTGGCGGCTGAGCAATTCGCGTAGTGTTCCGTCGGCCAAGATCCTGCCACGGAAAAGGATCACAATGCGCTGGCAGAGTTCCTCTGCTTCCTCCATGTAATGTGTGGTCAAAAGCAACGTCATCCCGTCTCGCCGCAATTCTTGTAGGATCTGCCACACCTCGCGCCGGGCGTGTGGGTCAAGGCCTGTCGTCGGCTCGTCGAGCAAAAGGATCTTTGGCCGGTGGATCAGCGCAATACCAATCACCAGGCGCTGCCTTTGCCCGCCAGAAAGGGTATGGATGAAGGCTTTCTTTTTTTCCTCAAGCCCGACCAGCTTCAGGATTTCCTCGGCACGCTTTTTTTCTGTGCCGTAAAAAGCCGCAAAAAGGCGCAGCGCTTCGATCACCCGTAGCTTCTCGGGAAAGCGGGTTTCTTGGAATGCGGGCCCGATCCGCCTGCGGATGTGATGCGCATCGCGGGAATACTGCATACCACAGATCTCAATGCTGCCGGCATCAGGTTTTTGCAGTCCCTCGATCATCTCCAGCAGGGTCGTCTTGCCAGCGCCGTTGGGCCCTAAAAGCGCGACGTATTCTCCCGGATAAATTTCTAACGAAAGGTTATCGACCGCACGCAGTGAGCCAAAACTCTTCGACACACCGCGGACCGCAATCACCGGGGCGTTTTCGTGTTTCAGTTTTTTACCTCACGTAAAACCGGCTGTGGGTGTTCCAGCTCTTGCCGGATTTCTGCGATGGTGGTCGTGGCAGTCCCGAACTTGCCAACGACGATGCCGCCAGCGTAATTGGCCAAAAGCATCGCCTCGGGGTGTGTTGCACCAGCCACCAGCGCCGCAGTATAGACGCTGATCACCGTGTCACCCGCACCCGTCACATCGTAAACCTCACGCGCTACGGTCGGAAGGTATGCCGAATAATTTTCGGTGAAATACGCCATGCCACGCTGCGAGCGGGTGATCAGAAGGTGCGGCAGGCGGAGAGTGCTACGGATCTTATCCGCAATTGCCTGCACGTCGCCATCGCTTTGTGGAAACGGCATGCCGATACCCTCCGATGCCTCTTTTTCGTTGGGGGTCATCACATCACAGCCAACATATTGCCGGAAGTGTTTAACCTGTGGGTC
>JANWWX010000108.1 GCA_025057195.1 Leptospiraceae bacterium
GACCGCATCCGGGAAAACATGCAAGGACAAGAGGAATTGGGTATTGAGCCGGTTGTGGACAAGTCGATCGTGCAGTCGCTGACGCGCACCATCAATACCGCCGGCACAACCCTCGTTGCGATCCTGCCAATTTACCTTTTGGGCGATGAAGGATTGAAGGATCTGGCGATTGTGCTCATTTTTGGAATTTTGGTCGGCACCTATTCCTCCAATTTTGTTGCTGCCCCAATCGTCGTCATTTGGGATAATCTTAAAAAGCGGGGTGCTAAAGCATGAAAGTGGCAGTGGCCAAAGAAACCACCAGCGGGGAAAAGCGGGTGGCATTGATTCCAGAGAGTGTCAAGAAACTGTGCGCCAAAGGCTTCGCGGTAGCAGTGGAAAAAGGGGCTGGTGAAGGCGCGCAGATCAGCGACAGCGAGTATAGCGAAGCCGGTGCACAAGTGGTGGAGCGCTCCCAACTCAGCGATGCAGAACTCCTGGTCAAGGTCCGGCCCCCTTCGGTGCAGGAACTCGAAAACTGCCGTGACCAAAGCTGGGTAATTGCGCTGCTCGATCCCATCCAGCGCAGCGAAAATTTACCGATCTATGAAAGAAAAAAACTCACCACGTTTGCTCTGGAGTTTATCCCACGCATCACTTTGGCACAGTCGATGGATGTCTTAAGTTCGATGGCCTCGGTGGCAGGATACCGTGCCGTGCTTTTGGCGGCACACGAGTTTGGCCGCTTCTTTCCCATGCTGATGACTGCCGCCGGCACGATCCCACCGGCCAAGGCATTTGTGCTCGGCGCAGGGGTCGCAGGATTACAGGCCATCGCCACGGCCAGAAGGCTTGGTGCCGTGGTCGAGGCATTCGACGTGCGCGCCGCCGCGGCAGAGCAGGTGGAAAGCTTAGGTGCTAAATTCGTCAAAATGGAAATCACCGAGGATTTACAGGATGAACAGGGCTATGCGAAAGAAGCCTCACCAGAATTTTTGGCTCGGCAAAAAGAGCTCTTGCACAAGCATATCGCTAAATCCGACATCGTCATCACCACCGCACAGGTTTTCGGCAAAAAGGCACCGGTGCTAATTGAAGACTATATGGTCAAAAGCATGAAGCCAGGCTCGGTCATCGTGGATTTAGCCTCCGAAACCGGTGGCAACTGCGTGCTGTCCCGCCACGGGGAAACCGTCGAGGTCAACGGTGTCAAAATCTTGGCGCCGGCCAATATTACTTCCGGAATGGCCAGTGCTGCCAGCCGCATGTTTTCCAAAAACGTGGAGAACTTGTTGCTCTACCTTTTTGAAAATAGCCGCCTGGTGAAGGATTTTGCCAGCGATGAAATCCTCAAACGCAGCATTGTCACCCGCGACGGCATGCTGGTTTCCGAAATTGTCAAAAAAGCTTTAAACAGGAGTTGAAGGCGCTATGGAATTCTTAGGCCAACTCTACATCTTTATTTTGGCTGCCTTTTTGGGCTACAACGTGATCCACCGTGTGCCACCGCTACTGCACACACCGCTCATGTCGGCAACCAACGCGATCTCAGCCATCTCGGTGGTCGGAGCGATCATCGTCGCTGGGATGGAACACCCCGACGACGGCACCCAGACACTGGCGATCGTCATGGCCGTCACCGCCGTTGCGGCGGCCACGACCAACGTGGTGGGTGGCTTTCTCATCACCGACCGTATGCTCAAAATGTTCAAAAAAGATAAGGGCAATAACCAATGATCGAAAACTACGTCCGCAAAATTTTTACTGCCTTTGCCGGAGATGAAGAAATACGGTTAGCCATTGGCGCCTCTTACCTTATCGCTTCAGTGCTTTTTATTTTAGGGCTCAAATTCCTGAATTCGCCGCGCACCGCCCGGCGTGGGATGTTTTTGGCCGAGGCGGGCATGGCGCTGGCTGTGATCGCCACGCTGCTCGACCACGAAGTGGTGAGCCTCGAGTGGATCTTGTTGGGGCTATTTTTAGGTTCTGTGGCAGGTTACATCATCGCGATGCTCACACCGATGACCGCGATGCCGCAGCGGACTGCGCTTTCGCACGCCTTCGGTGCCCTGGCAGCCGCGCTGGTCGGTGTCACCAAGTATTACACGGGGCATGTCAAACCCGACGACCACGGCCTAATGATTGCCCTTGGTTTTGAGGTGCTCTTGGGAGCGCTCACCTTCACTGGCTCGATGGTTGCTTTCGGCAAACTGCAGGGTCTTTTGCCCGGCGCACCCATCCAGTATAAAGGCCAAAATTTCATCAATATCACCACCATCTTTGCGCTGGTCGCCTCTTTTGGCTACCTGATCTACCGGCCTGACGCCGCCACGCTCTTTTATGTCCTGGCTGCCATCGCACTGGTCTTTGGCGTCAGCCTCGTCCTGCCCATCGGTGCTGCCGACATGCCCGTCGTGATGTCGTTACTCAACGCGTATGCGGGTCTTGCTGGTTCGGCCACCGGTTTTGCGCTCAACAACAACGTGCTCATCATCGCCGGTGCGCTCGACGGTGCTTCGGGTGTGATCCTTTCCATCATCATGACCAAGGCGATGAACCGCTCGCTCACCAACGTGCTATTCGGCGGCTTTGGCGCACCGATTGCCGATGCTGGCACGCGTGAGGTCAAAGGCACCATCAAAAGCCAGAGCGCAGAGGAAGCGGCGGCGATTCTGGATGTGGCGGACTCTGTCATCTTTGTGCCAGGTTATGGGATGGCGGTATCGCAGGCACAGCATAGCTGCAAGAAGCTGGTTGACTACCTCATCAAAAAAGGAAAGAATGTGCGCTTTGCCATCCACCCCGTTGCAGGCAGGATGCCCGGCCACATGAACGTGCTTCTGGCAGAGGCCGGAGTGGACTACGACCTGCTTTATGACATGGATGCGATCAACGACGATTTTGCGACCACCGATGTTTCGATTGTGATTGGTGCCAACGATGTGGTCAACCCTGCAGCGAAAGAAGATAAATCGAGCCCGATTTACGGAATGCCGATCCTCAATGTCGATGCCTCACGCACAGTGATTGTGCTCAAGCGCAGCATGAACCCTGGCTTTTCAGGAATCGAAAACGAACTCTTTTACAAAGATAACTGCATCATGGTTTTTGGTGACGCCAAAAAAACCCTTGAAGAATTTGTCAGCGCGCTGCAAGAACTCGACGCATAACGGATAGCCGAAATTCACCCGCCTGTGGCGCGTGCAGTGCCCGAGGCAAAAATCCTTTTTTGCCAAAGCAGCGTGGGGGGGAATATCTGCACTGACCTTCCTCTGCCAAGCTCTGTCCGCGCGCTGCGCGCAAAATCTAAGACCATGTCTGCGTTTTGCAGCCAATGCCCTGGCGAAGTTTTCTCTAATTTTTCTATAGCCTTGTGCAAAAGCGACACTGCCCCGCTGGTATTGGGTGCGGAAAAAATTTTGTAACAGGCCATCGCCAGTTGGATCAGTCCCTGCAAAAAAACGCGCAGCTCACCTGGCGGCAAATCGTGCCAGGCCAGCTCCCACACCTCGTGTGCTTCCCAAAATCGCCGCTCATGGAAAAAAACGCCACCTAAAATGAGCGCGCGCTGCCAATCGCTGCCACAGCCATGGTAGTAATCCCGGAATTCGGCCGGCTTGAGCGGAAAAAAGCGCCGGCGCAGCGCCAAGGCAAAGTCCTCAAAAATTTTTCGGGTTGTCGGTGTCTCCGCCACAAATGCCGCCATATTCACCACTGGCAAAACTAAGCCACACGAATGGATTGCGCGGTAATCTTCCAACCGGTTGCAAATATTGATGGCAATGCCGTGGTAAATAAAGCCCTTTTTTAAGCCCAAACCAATAAACGCGATTTTGCCGCGCGGGGTAAAGACACCGCTCGCTTTGGGAATAAATTCTACAGGCACACCATAACCTAAAAGCAGCTCGGCGATGGTGGCTTCCAGTACCCGGACAAAGCGCTCCAGGCCACCGAGAATCGCAGCAAGCGGCAGCACGAAATAGACCACGAGCTGGCCGGGATTGTGCAAAGTGACCGAGCCACCACGGCGGGCTGCAACTATTTCGATATTGGGATCGAGGATGTGGTCTTTTTCAGTCTTAAGGCCACTGGTATAGACGAGCGGATGCTCTAACCCCCACACCCAGCCCCGATCGGCACTTGCCTTGACAATGGTATTTTCCATCAGCTCTATGGCCTTGTGGTATGCCATCTCACCGAGGAATTCCTCATGCAACGACAGGGGGTAGTTTAAAACGAGCACGAAGCCTTGTCTGCACGGGGATTGCGCAGACAAGGCAAATTTGTCACGCCGCTTCGCGGACGTGGTCAAATTCGGGACGGCGCTTCAGATCGCTCACGGCGAGCTGCTGCGCGATGAAGCGGTACACTGCATGCGGGCGGTTCTCCGCATCGCGCCAGCGCCGCTGCACCAAGTGTCCTTCGAGCACAACTTCCATGCCCTTTTTGAGGCGTGCTGCATGGTAATCCGCGAGCTTTTCCCACATTTCAACGTCGATGAAGCTCGTCGTGCTGCCAGCATCGTCAGTTTTGACGGGACTGCGGAATGCCAGCGGGAACACCAAAAGCAGCTTTCCATTTTTTGTGGTCTTGAGCGTCGGGTCTTTGACCAAACGGCCCTGGATCACATGGAATTGTACTGTTTTTGCCATTTTCTCTCCTTTTCCCTTTCGGGTCACACTTTTTTCGAAGGCTGCCCTTCTATATATTATATACCAAAAAAATGCGATTTTTTTTCACGATTTTTGGATTTTTTTATTCAAATCTGGGTAATTAGCGAAGTCTGGGTTAAGCACCCAAACTTTGTATAGAAAAAAGCATAGCTGCCCGCACCGCAGAGTGCTATGGAGAGCCCAAAGGGTTACCGCCCGAAAAAAATTTTCCAAAAACGTGAAAAAATTTCGCGATTTTCGTGTGTTTAATGAACAGAAGGGACTATAGACAAAAAACGTAAAAC
>JANWWX010000109.1 GCA_025057195.1 Leptospiraceae bacterium
GTTGGGCTGTTTCTGGTGGGTATTGAGGGAAAAGACTGGCAAAAAATCTTGCACTGCAATCATGAGCACTGCCAGTTGGAAAAGTGTAAAAGCCCAAACGTAGCGCATCATGGGATTAAAGCGATCGCAGCGGGCGACCACGGCCGTTCGGTCCGCTCAACCCGCGCGCGCACCGCGGCATATTGGCCATTGGGGAGTAAAACGTTGGTAATGTTGCACAAGTTGCCGGTCGCAGCGTGCGGACCCACCTCTATGGTGACCCTGCTGCGGTAGTTAGTCTGACCGGGGTTACTGCAAAAAGCCAATGCCGCACTGAGCTCCGCTGCAGGATAGCTAGCAGCTGCGGCCGCATCGGCTGCCACGAAAATCCCATAGCCAGAAAACCCTGCCTCGCGGTTGTCGGAATAAAACGAAAGGGCATAGGTCTGTGCTGCCACCGGGAGCACCTCCAGCCCAATCGGTGGATTAATATACTCGGGGGTGATTTTCTGGTCTTGGCTACAGTTTGCCAAAAGCCCGACAAGCAGTGCCATCCAATACCGCATATATTAATTTTCGCTTTTTTTCTTTGCCGCGGCAATGAAAAAACAAAATGGACTGCCCGGCATGCGCGTCCTGATTTTAGGTGGCGGCGGTCGCGAGCATGCGCTCTATCACCGCATCGTGCAGTCGCCCTTGGCGGAGAAAGTATTTGTTTGGCCTGGCAATGGCCTTATCCCGGCTGAGGATCGGGTCGACAAACCAGCCATCACAACGGATTTCACCGATCTTGTGGGATTCCTCCGCGAACACAGCATCGACTGCACAGTCGTGGGTAACGAAACACCACTTGTCCATGGGGTACGCGATTTTATCAAAAGCCACATGCCTGCGCATTGGGTCTTTGGCCCCAATAAGTATGCGGCACAGCTTGAGGGCTCAAAGGCATTCGCAGTAGAATTTTTGCGCGCTGAAAAAATCCCACATGGCGAAAGTGTGCTGGCCACCTCGCTTGAGGAAGCCCTAAAAACTTTGCCAAAGCAAGAGCTCCCCCTTGTCATCAAGGCGGATGGCCTGGCCGCCGGCAAAGGGGTCAGTATCCACCACGACTTTAGCTCGGCACAAAAGCAACTTGAACGCATTTTTAACGAAAAAATTTTTGGAGATGCCGGAAAGAGAGTTTTGTTGCAGCGCTTTTTAAAAGGGCATGAGGCATCGCTTTTTGCCTTATGCAATGGCACGGTGGCGCTGCTTTTGCCCGTTGCGCGCGACTACAAGCGTGCGCTTGATGGTGACGCTGGTGACAATACTGGCGGCATGGGCGCTTATGCGCCTGCAGGCCATCTTAGCGAAGCACACAAAGCGTTTATTGCCGACAAGATCATTGCCCCGCTGCTGCGCCATTTCCAGTACCGTGGCCTGCTTTATATCGGACTGATGGTTGGTTCGGAGCGCGCAGACGATGTCGCTGTGGTCGAGTTCAATTGCCGCTTTGGGGATCCAGAAACCCAGTCGGTGCTGCCACTTTTGGAAGGGGATGTTCTCGAATACCTGCTTTGGTGCGATGGCTATCCCGTGCAATTCCCGATTCTGGAGCAAAATGGCGTGCGCTATGTCCCTTATCGGCGCGGCGCGGTGGTGAACGTGGTCATCGCCGCACGCGGTTATCCTGCTGACTTTGCGCGCGGCATCCCACTTTTTTTTCCCGAAACTAATAGCAAGGACACCCATATCATTGGGGCAGGGATAGAAGAGCGGGATGGGCGCTATTTTTCCACCGCGGGGCGCATTGCCAATGTGGTGGCCTATGGCAAAAGTATCGAAAAAGCCCGTGAGCTCGTTTATGGCTATCTGCGCCGGTTTCAAGAGGCCAATGCCAATTGCGCTGACCAGCTTTACTGGCGCAGCGACATCGCACAAAACCTTTAGCATGCAATCGCTGGGTGAAATTTTGCGCCAGCGCGATCCCGCATTCCTGCGCTACTTGGCGCGCAAGACGCAGTACCTGATCAGCCACGAAAACGAGGACTTCATCCGCCGCTTCTGGCAGCACTTGATTTTGGACTACCACCCTGCGCAGGTCTTGGGCCGACTCAACAAAAGCGAGAAACGCACCTTTTGGATTTTATTGCAGCAGTTTGCCCGCGACGACCGACCACAACTCTCAGCCCGCTATGCCCGGCTCGAAAAAAAAATCCCTTGGGTGTTGGAACACCCTGAAGGTGGCTATTTCATTCCGTATGAAATTTTAAAAACACTCATGCCGAAAAACCGGCTAATCCCTTTTGGCTATCTTTTCCAGTTGCTCTACGCCCTGCCGCCGGCGGAGCTACAATCTTTAGGGGCGCTTTTGGCACGCTCGCATTTGGCGCGCGATGCCCTTGCTGGCAAATGGCACCACCTGGACCATGCGCTTGCCATTTATATCTGGATTGCGCAAAGCCGCAATGTAGTTAAGGCTTCCAAAACTGCCGAAAATTTTCCCACAATCTGGCAATACTTAGAACACGCGTTTCCATACCACCAGGCGGAAATTGAGGAATGGCAGTTTATCATGCAATCTGCAGGCAAAGGGTTTTACCGTTCGCTTTTGCTTTTGCGCGGTGCTGAGCTACTCAAAAGCTACATCGCTTCACTGCACGTGGTGCCGGTGGCGGCGCGGCGAAACCGCATCTTCCCAGCACGCGCTCTACGCTATGTGGTGCCGTGGGAATTCCGAACCCGTCTTCCCCGCTAACCGCTTTCGAGGCGTGCTGCCACCGCACGCCGGTTTTGGAATGCCTCGCCGTTTGCTGGGTCGAGTTCGAGCGCGCGGTTAAACGCCTCGAGCGACCGGTTGAGTAGTCCTTGTTTGTAAAAGATGATCCCCATCAGGGTATAGGCTTTGGAAGCTAATGGTACTGAGCGGATTTCGGCGGTGATCGCCTGGAGCTCTTCGAGCGCGCGTTCCTGCGCACTGATCGAGCCTTCACGCGCCAGCGCGCGCGCATAAAGCAGCCGGGCCTCGTCAGCAGCCGGGCGTAACGCGATGGCTTGCGTGACCAAAGGATAGACCAGCTGCGCCGGCTTTTCTGCCAAAAGCATTGCCTCCGCCTGTGCCAGCAAGGTGTTATATTTCAAATTGGCGTCAGTGGTCTGTGCGGCCTTTTCGTAGTATTGCATCGCTGTGTCGTAAGCCCGCCGCTTCATATAAAGATCACCCAGCATTTGGGCGGCATAGTAGGTATCTTCATTGCGCCGGTTGGGATGCTCCATCAGCCTTTTCAGGCTTGATTCCGCCTCGGTGAGCTCGCCCAATTGGAGATAGAGCTCAGCCTGCGCGCGCAGGACTTTCAGGTTGTCGGGATTGAGCCGCAGCGCTTCCTTAAAAAGCGTGATAGCCTTGTGTGCCTGGCCGGTCTCGGTGTACGCCTTGGCCAAAAGCACCAGTGTGTCTTCGTTCGTCATGTCGAGGCGGTAGGCGGTTTCCAGCGCTGCTTCGGCGTTGCGGAAATCGCGCAACTCCAAATAGACCTTGCCGAGGTTATACATCGCCTGCTGCTTTTCGAGCGTTTTCGGCGAGACTTCATAAAGCTCCTTGAATACGCGGATGGCCTGTGCCCATTTGCCCTGCGCCACCAGCATGTCTCCCAGCTGTGCCAGGATTACAGGGTCGCGTGGCGCTTCGTCCAGTGCCCGGCGCAGGGCGGCTTCTGCCTGTTCTTTGCGGCCAAGCTCTGCCAAAAGCCGCGCCACGTACATATAGGTTTGTGGATTGTCGCTGCCAAGCCGTAGCGCCTCTTCGAGCTCGCGCAGCGCCCGCTCATTTTCCCCGAGCTGGTGCAAAACCAGCGCCAAGTTATAGTGGTATTTAGCGTTGGTTGGCGCCAGCGCCACTGCCCGTTCAAAATAGTACTTGGCGTTAGGCAGATCCCCTTGCGTGGCGTGCAGCATGCCCAGTTGGGTGGCGGCCTTCCAGGCAATTTCGCCGGCGGAGGCTAAGTTGAGGGCGTCGAGGAATGCCGATTTGGCCTCGGCGAATTTGCCTTCTTTCTTATAGACCATGCCTAAGTTGTAGTACGCCAATGGATCTTTGGTCGTCTCGATGGCTTTTTTGAGCGTTTCTTCGGCCCCTTTTAAGTCCTGGTTTTGGTATTGCAGCTGGCCTTTGAGGTTTTGCGGTTCGATGAGATCCGGACGCAGCTTTTGTGCCTTTTCCAATGCCTCGAGCGCTTCTTTATACATGCCTTTATGCCGCAGCGCGATCGCAAGGTTATAGTGGGCATAAAAATTGTTGGGATCGAAACGCACCGCGCGTTCCAAGAAATCGGCCGCCAAGTTGAATTTCCCCTCGTCGTCGGCCATGATGCCCAAATAGACCAATGCCATGCTTTTGACGTCGTTGGGTTTGGCGGATTCCACCAGCTGGTGGAACGCTGCCTGCGCGGGTTTGAGGTAGCCGCGGTTGTAGAGGTCAACGGCCTGGCGGAGCTCGCTATCCTGCGGCAGTTGGTCGGGAGCCATTTTGCGCGAGGAGGCTTCCTCCCATTCGGTTGCTGGTTTGAGCCGCGCCTGTTCAAGAGTTTCCTTTTTTTTCCAAAGCAGGAAGTAGGCGCCACCGCCGATGGCCAGCGCCAAAACTAACACCGCAGCAGCATAAAGAGCAAAATGGCGCCTGCTTGCGCCCTGGCGATACGCATAGCCCCCTTCTTCGGTAGCCTCGGCGATTTCGGTGATGCGCGCCATAGTTAGTTGCAATGTGTTGTTATAGTTTCTTTTCGGCCAATATTTTTCGTTTCAATAGCCAGAATTCCAGACGATAGTAAAACAAATGCACAGTAGCCAAATCACTCTGCTGCGGCGATGGCTTTTGGCCTGCGCGCTGGTTTGCGGCCAAAGCTATGCTGCGCCGCCGCTGACCGATGCTGTCAACACGCAGACTGCGGTGAC
>JANWWX010000010.1 GCA_025057195.1 Leptospiraceae bacterium
TGCGCAGGCGTTGTGGCCAGGATGCGCGGATTCTGTTTGGCGCCACGGCCAGAGATGCTATTGGCCGGCGGGGCAAAGCGTTCAAAGCCCTGTTGGCAGGCAAGCGTGGCAAAGGACAGCCATGCCATGATGGGAAAAGAATGGAATTTTATGGGGACTTTCATGGATATTTCTTCTAATAGCATAAAGCCAGGTTGGGGAGAATCGTGCCAAAAATTTAGTAAACATGTGTTTTCTAAAATCTTGCTGTCTTGTCCTTTTCCTTCGCCCACTTCTGCTTTGTCTGGCTATAATGTGGAACACCAGCAAATTGTGATTTTTTCACTTTTTGGAAAAATTTTTTCGGACGGTGACTCCTTGGGCTTTACATAGCATACTGCGGGTGGCTTGTTATGCTTTTTTCTACACTAAGATTTGGGCATTTACCCGCGAAGTGAGATTAGGACTTTTTATCTGCCCAGCGTTCTAAATACCACGCGACGGTCTTACGGATCCCCGTTTCGAAATTCTCGTTGGCCCGCCAGCCCAGCTCGGTTTCGATTTTAGTGGCATCGATCGCATAGCGTCGGTCATGACCGGGCCGGTCCGGCACAAAGGTGATCAAATCGCGGTAGTGCGCGACCGTGAGGCCACGCGAGGATGGCGGTGCAAGTTCCTGCAGCAAAGCGGTGATGGTGTGTGCTATTTCCAGATTGTTGCGCTCGTTGCGCCCACCGATGTTATAGGTCTCACCGGCTTTTCCTTTGTGGAATGCCAGGTCAAGGCCACTGCAGTGGTCGCGCACATAGAGCCAGTCGCGCACATTCTTGCCGTCGCCATAAATGGGGATAGGCTCTCCGGCCAGTGCTTTGCGGATAATGGTTGGAATCAATTTCTCGGCATGCTGGTGTGGTCCATAGTTATTCGAGCAATTGGTAATGACCGTATTGAGACCATACGTGTGGTGCCAGGCGCGCACCAAAAAATCGCTGCCTGCTTTGGATGCGCTATAAGGGCTATTCGGAGCATAGGGTGTGTCTTCGCGGAAAAAGCCGGTCTCCCCCAGCGAGCCATAGACCTCGTCGGTGCTCACGTGGTGGAAGCGGCAATGTTCATAGCCCGCGCGCGGTTTTTGTGGGGATTCAAACCAATGCGCCCGCGCTGCCTCCAGCAAAGTAAAAGTGCCTTTGATATTGGTTTCAATGAAAATTTCCGGCCCGCGGATGGAGTTATCGACATGCGATTCTGCTGCGAAGTGCAGGACGCCGCGGATGTCGTAGTCGCGAAAAAGTTTTTGCACCAATGCGGCGTCGCGGATGTCGCCTTGGATAAAAACATAGCGCGGATCATTCTCCACACTTTTGAGGTAGCTAAGGTCTGCCGCGTAGGTCAGCTTGTCGAGGTTGATGAGGCGGTAGTTGGAGTATTTTTCTAAAAAATACAGGATGAAATTGGAGCCGATGAAGCCGGCCCCGCCGGTGACAAGCAGTGAGGTCATGGTTTTTGCTCCTCGCGTAGGTTTTGGTAGGCAGCGACGGCAGAAACCAGCGCTGCACGCCAGTGGCGTATGCTAAATGAAAATTCTTGGGCGAAGCGGCGCGGCCACAGCGCACTAAAGGCCGGCCGTGGCGTCGGCAGTGGGTATTCGTGCGTCAAAATGGGAAAAACGGGTGTTTGGCTGCCGGCTAGTTCCAAAATCGCGCAAGCAAAGTCATACCAACTGGTGACACCATAATTACTGAAATGCCAGACCTGCATGGGGCAGGGCTGCTCGCTGCGCTGCTTTAGCATGTGCCAGAGCGCCTCTGCCAGATCCCCAGCATAGGTGGGTGAACCACTCTGGTCTGCGACCACGGAAAGCTGCGGCCGCTCTTGGGCGAGGCGCAACATCGTCTTCATGAAGTTATGGCCGAATTCAGAATAAAGCCATGCTGTGCGCACGATCGCTCCCTCCACGCCCGAGGCCAAGACAGCCCTTTCTCCGGCAAATTTGCTTTCGGCATAGACCCCGCGTGGCAGAGGCGGTTGGTCTTCGGCAATGGGCCGGTTAAAATTGCCATGGAAAATGAAATCTGTAGAGATGTGCAAAAGCCGGATACCGGCGCTGCGGCAAATCTGCGCCAGGGCGGCCACCGCGCGGTGGTTGATGGCATCAGCCGCTTCGGGCTCTTTTTCTGCGGCATCGACTTTAGTGTAGGCAGCGGTGTTGATGACCCAATGCGGACGGAGGTCTTTTATTTTTTGGCCGAGCGCCGCCTCATCCGTGATGTCGAGCTCGTTGCGCGCAAAATAATGCGCGTTAACCCCTTGTGGCTGGCATTTTTTGAGGCATGAGGCTAACTGTCCCCCACCCCCTGTGATGACAACACGCAGCGCCATCAATCAAAAAATTCCGCCTCTGGCCAAAAAGGTAGTGTTTGGTCTTTTGCCGAGACAATGCGCTGGTTAGGTGGGATTTGCCAATCAATATTTAGCGTGGGATCGGCGTGGTGGATGCCACGCTCGCTGGCTTTGTCATAAAAATTATCTACCTTATATTGAAAGATGGCTTTTTCGGAAAGCACAGCAAAGCCATGCGCAAAGCCACGGGGGATGAAAAGCAGGTGTTTTTTTTGGTCGTCGAGAATATAGCTATAGATTTTGCCAAAATGCGGCGAGCTGCGGCGGATATCGACCGCAACATCGAGCACGCGGCCAGTGACGACGCGGACGAGCTTGGCCTGGGCCATCGCACCAATCTGGTAGTGCAGCCCGCGCACGACACCATAACGGGAAAGCGATTCGTTGTCCTGGACAAAATCTGCCGTGATTCCGAATTCGCGGCGCAACAGCTCGCGGTTGTAGGGTTCAAAAAAATAGCCTCGCTCGTCAGAAAAAATTTTGGGTTCAACCAAAATTGGTTCTGGGTAGTGTTCAGACACGGTGTTTTTCAGCCAACCGCAAGAGGTAGCGGCCATACTCCGTTTTTTCGAGTGGCTTGGCCAGTTCGACCAGGTTTTCTGCGCTGATATAGTTTTTGAAAAAGGCAATTTCTTCAATGCAGGCAATCTTGAGGCCCTGGCGTTTTTCGATCAGGCTGACAAAGTGTGCGGCATCCAAAAGCGATTCGTGCGTGCCAGTATCGAGCCAAGCAAAGCCGCGGCCCATGACACTCACCCGCAGCGTTCCCTCGTGGAGATACAAACGATTGAGGTCTGTGATTTCAAGCTCACCACGGGCGGAGGGTCGCAGTGTTTTCGCTTTTGCCACAACGGTGGCGTCATAAAAATAGAGTCCGACCACCGCATAATTGCTTTTGGGTTTCTGTGGCTTCTCTTCGATGCTCAGCGCCCGCATGTTATGGTCGAATTCGACCACGCCGTAGCGTTCAGGATCATGCACTGCATAGGCAAAGATTTCTGCCCCACCATTTTGTTCTGTGCGTGCCGCGGCGCGGAGCAAAAGTTCGGTTAGGTCATGGCCATAAAAAATGTTATCGCCCAGCACCAACGCCACTGGCGAGTTGCTGATGAAATTTTCACCGATCAAAAATGCCTGGGCCAAACCCTCCGGCACCGGCTGCACAGCATAAGAAAACTTTAACCCTAACTTTTCGCCAGAACCTAAAAGCTTCTCAAAGCGCGGCAAATCCTCTGGCGTCGAGATGATCAGAATCTCGCGGATGCCGGCAAGCATCAAAACCGAAAGTGGATAATAAATCATCGGTTTATCATAAACCGGCATCAGTTGCTTCGACACCACTTGGGTGATGGGATAAAGCCGGGTGCCCGAGCCCCCGGCCAGGATGATTCCTTTCACCGCCTTTTCGTGCCGCGGCGCTGTGGTTTTTGCTGTGATTTTTTAGCGGGTTGGCTAATCTCTTGTGGTGGGGCCGGTGGCGGCACCGGTGCAGTGGACTTGGCAAGTTGCCGTGCTCGGCGGTAGGTGAAAATAGCAAAGATCAATAGGACTGCAACGGCAGCCAAAACGGCAGCGTAGAGATAGTAGATTCGCTCCTGGGCAACGCGTTCCGCATTGCGGCGGTAGAATTCCTCGCTCAGCCAAAAAAGCCGTTGTTCAGAGGTGCTGTGGCTTTTTTTGAAAGCTTGGCTGATTTTTTCAAGTTCCGCATCGCTGAATTGCGCAAGCGTGCTGCGCGCCTCAGCAGTTTCGGCTTCCAAAAATTTTTCCACACGCGGCCTTAACGTGGCAGGCAGTTCGTCTGTGTCAAATTCGGCCACCAATGGCAAAACCACCACCAAGGGCATTGCGAAATAAAGCAGTATTTTTTTAAGCATGGTCTTTAACCTCCACTTCTTCTAAAGTCAGTTGGGCAAGGAAAATGACAATAAAAAGTAGCATAAAAGAACAAAACATGCTCCAAAAAGCAAGCCGCATTGCCGGGTTTGCCAAGCCAGTGCCCTCAGCGCGGAAGAGCACCGGGCCAGGGTGTGACACCGTCTTCCAAATATAGATTGCGGTCACCACCAAAACAGCGTTGGCAAGTGCTAAAATCGAAAGCACGGCGCCGATGCGCGCGGCTTTTTGCCGATCCGCAATGGTCGCACGCAAAAGCAGGTATGCGGAATAGAGTAACCACATGACAAAAAACGAAAGTAGCCTTTCGTCGCCCCAGTTCCAAAAAACGCCCCACACTGGGCGTGCCCACAGCGGCCCCGTCACCAAAACGGTGGAGGTAAATGCCCAGCCGGTTTTGACAAATGCCACTGCCCGCACATCGTGTGCCAAATTGCGCGTGATGAGATACAAAACCCCAGAGACCGTGCCACCGATAAACGCCAAAAACGAGACCCAGGCCAGAGGCACATGGAAATAGAAGATGCGCTGGACATTGCCCTGCACAGCATCCGCTGGCACGGCCAAAAGCGCTGCATAGGTGGAAACAGCAATGGCCACAAATGCCATTCCCGCAAGCGCGCTGAAAGCCACAACACTCACTCGAGCGTTTCCTCTTCGCTGAAAATGGCAGTGATGTAATTATGGGGGGTGATGTCGAAACTAAAGTTGACCACCGGCACTTTGGGGGCAATCGGGCGGCCGGCAATTTCGAGCACCTCTGAGGCATCGCGCTCCTCGACCACGATTTTATCCCCGCTTTCCAAAGTGGTGTCAAAAGTAGAACGCGGTGCCACAACAAAAAATGGGATGCGGTGTGCGCGCGCCAGCACTGCCAAGGTGAACGTGCCGACTTTGTTGGCAACATCCCCGTTGGCCGCCACGCGGTCAGCACCAACAAAAACTGCATCCACCATTTTCTTTTGCATGAGGAATCCGGCCTGCGCATCCACGGTCAGAGTCACAGGAATTTTTTCCCGCTGCAGTTCCCAGGCGGTGATGCGTGCTCCTTGCAAATACGGGCGTGTTTCGGTGGCATAGACCATGTTCAGTTTGCCTTTCTCTTGCAGAAGCCGTATCACTCCCAACGCAGTACCGATTCCGCCTGTAGCCAACGAACCGGTGTTGCAATGGGTAAGGATATTGTATTTTTCTTTGGGGTAGCCGGCCAAAAGGTGGCGGACCGCGTTTTGCGCCATTTTGAGGCATCGCTCCGCATCATCCTCGTGGATTTGGCCGGCCTTTTCGTAAAGCTTTGCCACGAGTGCAGCCGCTGCGTCTTTCGCCTTGGCAGCTTCCGTCGCCCAAAACGCTGTTGCCGTGTTCAGCATTTCTTGTGTCGCCCAGGAAAGGTTGACTGCGGTTGGGCGGGTTGCGTCCAAAAGCTGTTTTTGTTTTTTTAGGTATTCTACGGTGGGCTTCTTGTTTTTTTTGTGAGCCTCACAAGCTGCCAAATATATGCCATACGCGGCGGTGATACCTATTGCCGGCGCCCCACGCACCACCATATTTTTTATCGCTTTCGCCACGTCGCTTGCGGTGCGGCAGGTCACATACTCCATTTTGTGCGGCAGAAGTTTTTGGTTGAGTAGCTCGATTTTTTCCTTGGCTGGTTTGATAAAAGACAGTCGCGTCATGGTGATGTTCTCCTTGGCAGTCATGGCTGTCATGGATTTTGTTTTGGGCGCAAAAGCGGGAACAGGATGACGTCTTTGATGCTCGATTTATTGGTAAAAAGCATCGCCATGCGGTCAATGCCCAACCCCAGTCCACCGGTCGGCGGCATGCCGACTTTGAGCGCAGTGATAAAGTCGTCATCGGTTGCCATCGTTTCCTCAGCCCCCTGTTCTTTTTGTCGCAGCTGCTCGCGGAAACGTTCCTCCTGCTCGAAGGGGTCGTTGAGTTCGCTGAAGGCATTGCCCATTTCACGCCCCGCGATGTAGGGCTCAAAGCGCTCCACCAGATGCGGGTTGCCTGGCATTGCCTTGGCCAATGGCGAAACAGCTTTTGGATAATTCATCACCATCGTCGGTTGGATCAGCTGCGGCTCGACTTTTTCGGAAAAAACCAGTTCGACCACCTCCCAAAAGGTGTTGAGATGCGTGGCGTCAACACCACACTCAGATGCGAGTTTTCTGGCTTCAGCAAGCGGTGGTTCTTCCTCTGATAAGAAAACCGTAAAATCAATGCCAGTAAAATCGCGGATGCTTTCCAAATAACCCACTTTTTGCCAGGGCCGCGCCAAATGGATGGTGTGGGAACCATAGGGAATATCCGTTTTTCCCAAAAGTTCCAGCGCCAGGTGTTCAAAGAGCTCCTCAGTGAGTTCCATCATCGTGTGGTAGTCTGCATAGGCCTGATAGATTTCAATCATGGTGAATTCGGGATTGTGGCGGGTGCTAATCCCTTCGTTGCGAAAGTTGCGGTTGAGTTCGAAAACCTTTTCGAAGCCACCGACGATCAAGCGTTTGAGATAAAGCTCCGGGGCGATGCGCAAAAACAGGTCCATGCCCAGCGTGTTATGGTGGGTAATGAAGGGGCGAGCAGCAGCGCCCGAGGCCACAGCCTGCATCATCGGCGTTTCCACCTCGATGAAACCGCGCCGGTGCAAAAATTCCCGTATTTCTTGGACCATCTTGGAGCGCAACCGGAATGTGGCGCGGGTGTCGGCATTGACCGCCAAATCGATATAGCGTTGCCGGTAGCGCTGTTCTGTGTCGCTGAAGCTGTCAAAAACCTCGCCTTCTTTTTCTTTGACTACCGGTAAGGGATAAAGATTTTTTGCCAAAAGCACCAGTCGGCTCGCCTCAATCGTCGGCTCTCCGGTTTTGGTCCGGAACGGCCGACCGGTAACTCCCACAATGTCTCCCAGGTCCAACTGGCGCA
Organism: Leptospiraceae bacterium; assembly: GCA_025057195.1. Taxonomy (GTDB): domain Bacteria; phylum Spirochaetota; class Leptospiria; order Turneriellales; family Turneriellaceae; genus JANWWX01. The sequence continues at coordinate 7,201 of JANWWX010000010.1, forward strand.
GCAAAAAATACTCATCTTCATTGAGGGTTTTATTGCTGGCATAGATTTGGATCTTGCCAGTGGCATCCTGCAATTCCAAAAATTGTGCCTTACCCATGTCGCGGATGGCGACCACCCGTCCGGCAGTTGTCACCGCGGCTGCATCCGCAGGCGGAGTACGGTCATTGTCTTTTCCAAAGTGCTCGATCCGAAGCTGGGCAATGTCCTCTTTGCCGGCAAAGCGCACCGGATAGGGATCGATGCCGCGCTGGCGGATGGCCTGCAACTTTTGCAGACGCTGTGCTTCCAGCGCTGATGGCGCTTCGGCATTCACATAGCCAAAAAGGATTTTTGCGACGTCGTGTAAAGGATTGGAGCAAGGGCCACGCCTGGTAAGCACCCAACGATGGGTGGTGCAAACCGTCTGGGCTGATCCTATCAGGAAATGTAGAATTGCTATTTTCTACTGTGTTGTGCCACTGGCTTGGCGGTGTTGGGTGGCTTAGAGGATGAAAAAAGCAAAAATTCTGTGTAAATATACCCGGCAGCACCCCACATTTTGATTTTCATGTCGTAATTACTGAAAAACATTACCCGGTCTTCAGGTTCTAGATTCTCCGCCCCGGGAACAATCCCCTCTTCAGCCAAGCATAGCATCACGAAAATGAGATACGACACCGACCAACGCAGGGCAAAAGCCAGGCTATGCAGCGAGTTATACGTGCGCATGTCCCAATAGACCTGCACAATAATGATGCCCTCGCTGCCATCGTTGTGTGTGCGGAGTTTTTGCCGGGATGGCTGGTGCCGGCGCAAATAGCGCAGGTAAAATGCTAAGTTGGCCATGACGGTGGCATAGTGTTTATCACAAAGATTTTCCGCCGGCGCCGGCAAAGAAATGCTAGTTTTCCGTTTTTCGTCCATAGTCCCTCTATATATTTAATACCAGAAAATTGCGGATTTTTTTCACTTTTTTTGAAAATTTTTGCTGTGGTTTTGTTTTAACAACCAATGCTTGGGGGCTTACGCCCGAGCAAGGGTTTTTTAAATAACAAAGCACTAGCCGGTTAGCCGGCTTTACTCCGCATCACGGGCGTTGATCCACTCGAGTGCTTTCGGCCAAACCTCCTGTGGGGCACTTTTGCCGCAGACTAAATCCATGTGGCCATAGCTGGTGGCGCTGCCGTACTCTTTGCCAAAGACGATTAGCTTGCGTTCGCAGTTGAGCTCGTGGTAGGTCCATTCGACACCGTCGAGGGCACAGATCCAGTCGCGGTCACCGGCGAGCATTAGCACCGGCACCCGGATGCGGCGGTCGTCTGCGCGGTGCGGGAAGCCACCCGAAAGCCGTGGCATGCCCTCTGCTGAGGAGATGAGCTTGATCTGGTTCCACTCGTTGACTGCAATTGGCTCGATCATCTCATTGAGGATCTTGCGGCCGATTTCTGGGTCCATATTTTCTGGGTTCCACAAAAAGCGATTCCAAAAAGTGTCGAGGTGCGCCAGCGGCACCATCGGCTGCCAGAAATAACGCAGCGGATAAAACTGCAGCGCGCTGATGTAGTCGAGCAACGTGCGGAAATGGTTGATTGTGGAATACGTGTAGTTGAGTGCGGTGGCAAAAGTCGTCAGGCTTTGCAGGTTGGCTGCCTTATGCCGGATTTGGTAGAAAAAGCCTAAAATACCACCCATGCTGTGCCCGACCCAGTGCATCCGTTCTGTGCCATGTTCGGCAATAATATGTTCGACCACGGCTGGCAGGTCACAGAGTAGGTAGTCGTCGATCGACCACTGCAGGCCACGGCCGGTGTGTGGGCCATCGCTGCCACAGCGCCCGCGCAGATCCATCGCATAGACAGCATAACCTTGGGCAGCAAGATAACGGGCAAAACTGTATTTGGCCACGCCAAAGTCCCACACGCGGTGGTTGGAGGCAATGCCATGGAGCAAAAGCACCGGATAGCGCCGCGTGGTGTTTTCCGGCAGGTAGCGATAGACTGCAAGGCGCCAGTGGTCAGGGGTTTCGATATGGTATTGTTTTATTTTAATCTCGGCCATGCTATTCCCGGAACATCTCAGCAATCAACGCAGCGTATTTTTGCTGGACCACATTGCGTTTGATTTTCATCAGCGCGGTGAGTTCTTCCCCTACACGCAACTTTTGCGGCAGGAAGCGCACGTGCGCGATGCGTTCAAAACTTTTGAAACCATTTTTTTCGTTAATCAACTCATGGCAGATCTGCTTGAAAATCGCGATCAGCTCCGGATGGCGGTTCAGATCGTCTTCGGGATTGAATTCTGACACCGCAAAGCCGGCGTCGTTGAGCCGGTCATAGTCCGGCCAGATCAGGACGCCGAGATTTTTTTGGTCCTGTCCCACCACCACTGCCTGTTCGATCAGGGGGTGTTGCACGAGCAGTGTTTCGATGGGCACTGGTTCGAGGTTTTCTCCCGAAAGGAGCACAATGGTATCTTTGGCGCGGCCGCAGATCTTGAGCGCCCCGCTCGGGGTGAAATAGCCCAAATCGCCGGTGTTGATCCAGCCATCCTGCAGCACCTTGGCAGTGGCCTCTGGATTTTTGTAATAGCCCTGCATCACCCCAGGGCCTTTGACAAAGATCACACCACGCTCGCCAGGCGGCAACGTTTTGCCTGTTTCCTCGTCACGGATTTCGACCTGCGTGCCCTCGGGGGGGAATCCCACAGTGCCAAGGATAACCTTACCGGGACGGCGCATGGCGATGAGTGGGGCAGTTTCGGTCATGCCATAGCCCTCATAGACGGGGATGCCGATGGCGTTGAAAAATTCGTCTATGTGAAGGGGCAGCGCACCACCGCCGGAAATGGTACCACGCAGCTCGCCGCCCAGCATCGCGCGCACGCGTACCAAAAAAATCGCATCCATATAAAGATCGGGCGCGGCCAGTGCCCCAAGCGAAACGAGCGAAAGTGCCTTATGCACGAATTGTGCCAATGGGTTTTGGCCACTTTTGCTGTCGTCTAAACCTGCCAGGGCGTTTTTCGCACGGTTGAGCCGCTGCTTGATGCTGTAGGAGAGGTCAAAAAGTTCGCGGTTGAATGCTTCGGTTTTGTCGATGCGTTCGCGCAGCTTCTGGTAAATTTGCTCCCACAGCCGCGGCGCCGAGGCCATCAGCGTGGGCTTGGCACGGATGAAATCTTCCATTAAGTCTTTTTTATTGGAGTAGTAGTAGTGGCAACCCGAGTAGAGTGCACAGTAGAGCATAAAACGCTCAAAAATGTGCCACACCGGCAAGATTGAAAGAATGCGATCGTGGGGCGACATCTGCAGCACTGCTGGCGCCACCTGCAGTTGGTAAAGCATGTTGGCGTGCGAGAGCATGACACCTTTAGGTTCCCCCGTGGTGCCCGAAGTGTAGATGATGGTAAAGAGATCTTGCGGCGAAATGCGGTGGCAAATGGTGTCGAGTGTTTTTTCCTCAGCGTCGTTGATGGGTGGCAAATCGTGCAAAAGCTGCGGTAGCAGGGTGAGATTTTCCTCTTGCGCAAGTTTTTTCGGGAAATCGGGATCGAGCACGATGGTCGGGATCTGCCGTTTGCGCAGCACATCGCGGATTTTTTTGTAAAGCCGCAAATGCTCCACAAAGCACAGTTTGGCTTCAGCGTGTTCCAAAATAAAACCCAGTTCTTGTGCCGTCGAGTCAGCACCGCGCGGCACAACGATCGCTCCGGCCATCTGGATTGCCATGTCGCTGATCAGCCACTCGACCGAGTTTTCAGCAAAGATCGCGACACGGTCACCGGGTTTGACCCCTTGTTGGATGAGGTATGCCGCCAGCGCCTGTGCACGCTCGTGCAGCATCGAAAATTTGGCTGGTTTGAAAAATTTGTGCGAATCTTTGGTATAAAATTTTTGTTCTGGGTAAAGCCGGGCGCTGCGCGCAAAAACCTCGACTAGGTTTTGCATGGCCTATAACCTTAGGCGGTGACAGCGTGTCGAGAATATCAAAGTGAACATTTGTTCGGTTTTATCGGCTGCCGCCAACGCTTAGTGAATAACTATTCACCGCACGCACAATTACTCCATGAAAGTCAAAATATGGGTCACTAAGGGGTTATTTACGCCGAATTTTTACGATTTTCACCCACAAAACCACCATCCGCCATCACGCCAAGCAACGCGAAGCGATAGAAGTAAGCACATAGCATTAGTGCAGAAACCAGAAACAAAAAATACCTTTGTGGTTTCTAAATAATCCTCATTTCCTTGGGTGATTATGCAAAAACAGTTTACAATGGCCACAGCCGGGCGAATTACAAGAATGCGCAAAGCACGGATTGGCAAAAGTGGAGAGGAGCTCGCAGCACGCTTTGCTCGGCTTTGCGGTTTAGTGGTGCTTTCGCGCAACGACCGTCGCTTCGGTGGAGAAATAGACCTTCTCTGTCGGGATCGCAATGGCAGCTTGGTTATTCTAGAAGTGAAGTTGCGCCACCGCCATATCGGCTATCCAGTGATTTCTGCAAGCCAGCGCGCACGGTTATCTGCGGCCGCAGCTGCGCTAGAACAAACAAAAGGTGAATTCTGCTGTTTTAGTTTTTTTGTTTTAGTAGCTGATCCCCAAAAGCAGGCAATTGAGCCGATACCCTTTGCCGTTTTTTGATGGATCAGCGCTTTTCAAATGGATCAGCGCTTTTCAAGAGGGACATACTGCAGGTCCTTTTTCCCTGTGTAGATTGCCCGCGGGCGGATGAGTTTATTTTCTTGGTATTGCTCTGCGATGTGGGCTAAATAGCCGGCGGTGCGGGACAGGGCAAAAACACAGGTGAACAGATCCGAACTCAGACCCAGAAGATAAAAGGCTAAACCACCATAAAAGTCAACATTGGGGTAGAGATTTTTTTCTTTGAGCATAATGGCCTCTGCGCGCTCAGCAGTGGCAATTAGCTTTTCCTGGCCACTCTTTTTGGCAAGTTCGATGCACATGCGTTTGAGCACGGGCACGCGTGGGTCACCTTTTTTGTAAACACGGTGGCCAAAGCCCATGATGATCTCTTTGCGCCGGAGCCGCGGTAGGATATAGTCCTCAACATTTTCTGGGCTGCCGATGGTGAGCAGCATTTCCAAAGCTTGCTGGTTGGCACCACCGTGTAGCCCGCCTTGGAGGGTGCTGACTGCAGTCACAATGCACGAATAAGTGTCGGCAAGCGTGGCAGCGGTCACGCGTGCGGCAAAGGTCGAGGCGTTGAGTTCATGCTCTGAATAGAGGATGAGCACGGTTTCCAAGAGGCGTGCCGTTTCTTTATCCGGCACCTCTCCATACAGGCTATACAAAAAGTTGGCGGCAATGTCGAGCTCTGGGTTAGGTGTGATATAGCTACGCGCGTTACGGTGGCGGGCAATAGCCGCGACCAAAAGCGGCATTTTGGCCAAAAGCCGGATCGAGCAGCGGCGTAAAGCCGGCGGGGAATTATCTGATGCTTCCGGATCATAGAGTCCGAGTGAGGAGACAAGCGTGCGCAGCACCGCCATTGGGTGTGCTTCGCGCGGCACGTGGTTGATGTGCTCGATGATTTCGCGTGGCAGAGAGTATTCTGCGCGCAGCGCCGACTTGAAATCCTGTAGGGCTTGGCTGGAAGGCAATGCGTCGTTCCATAGCAAATAGACCACCTCTTCAAAGCTGGCGTTGGCTGCCAGATCAATGATATTGTAACCACGCAAGGAAAGCCGATCCTGGCGGATGTCACAGATTTTAGAGGGCAGGACTTCGACATCCTCAAGCCCGGCGTGGTGGTCGGTGGACATGCTGCCTTTTACAACATTCATATATAGCTCCGGTTATACCTATTTTCCAGACATTGGATCTGCGGAAACGGCAACGGTGTTCGCATTCGCCGGTGCCGTGAGATAGGTCTTAATGACAAAGGGTTTTTCCACCAGAAAATAAAAAGCATAAACGCAAAGTTGGTTAATAGCACTGGCCATGATGCCATAAAACGAATTATTGTAGATTGCCACTGCATAACCGGGCAAGTGCCCCACACCGTAAATGGGATTGCTAAAAATCCGATATGGCCCCGCAACAACAAACTCGCTGACTTTGTGCCCGACAAAGATGTCTTTCCAATAATAAACTGGGATTCCAATGAGCATGGTGGACCATAACTTCACCATAAGCCCCAAGGCAAAAAGCACTGCCGCGCTACCCCAAACCAACCACAGCGGCAACCCACCCCAAAAACCGGTACCAGGGGAACTTTCGCTCATGAAGCCGACGCTGGCGCCGTTGTGGAAGAAGAGGAATGCGAGGACCCCCTCATAGATCCGGTATGCTTTTTCCTCGCCAAAACGGCGAATGAGGAGTTGCCTGCCACCATTTGGGCGCAACATGTAAAAGAGAAAGAAGAGATAACTGACAAGACCTAATAAAAAATACACGCTCGCGAAATATACCTCTTTGTGCTGTGGCAAAAACCAGAAAAAAAAGAGTAAGGAAGGGACCATAAAAATAGCCCGCACAATGGTCATATTTTCTGGGATGAAACCGACCATGCCGCTGAGCGTATGGGCAATACGCAAAAGGGTACGGAAAAAACTCCTGACCACTTGCGGCAATGGCATGAAACCGGGAAAGGCCTGAAGGAGGCCAGTGTTGGCAAGCAATTTATACCACATTTTGTAAGTACCTAAGCAAAGGTATCAAAAAACACAAGCGGCACAGCACACTGAGTTCTATGTAAAAGCCCTTCAAAACACAGCCCGCCAAAAAATTTTTCAGAAAAACTGAAAAAATTCCGCGGTTTTTAGGTATATAATATTATATAGAGGGACTATGAACGAAAAACGCAAAACTAGCATTTCACTGCCGGTGCCGGCAGAACATCTGTGCTACAAACACTACGCCTTTATTATGGCAAACTTAGCATTCTATTTGCGCTACCTGCGCCGGCACCCACCATCCCGGCAAAAACTCCGTACGCACATCGATGGCAGCGACGGCATCACCATTGTGCAGGTCTATTGGGACATGGAAACCTACGGTTCTCTACACACTCTCGCGTTTTCATTGCGTTGGTCGGTGTCACATCTTATATTCGTGATGCTATGCTTGGCTGAGGAGGGGATCGTTCCAGGGGCGGAACATCTGGAAGCTGAAGACCGGGGAATGTTTTTCAGTAATTACGACATGAAAATCAAAATGTGGGGCAC
>JANWWX010000110.1 GCA_025057195.1 Leptospiraceae bacterium
TGGTGTGCTGGTAGGGCTTTTGCTGGTGGCGGCGATTTGGCTTTTACTGGGTTGCAAAAGGGCTCTCTACTGGTGGCACCACCGGGAGCAGAGCGATCCATATCGTTGGCTGCCGCAGCACTATGAAGAAAGTCTTGAGCTCAACCGTAAGGCGGTTGCCGGTGGGGAGCGCTCGCTCCAATTCATTGGAGAGCTGCAAGAACGCCAAGTGGCGTTGCTGGGTGAGCTTGGCAAAAAATTGGGCGAGCTCAAGGCAGGTTTAGAAGAACAACTGCAGGCAGTTGTTGGGCAAATCACAAAGCCACAGAAGACCGCCGTCACCCCGCCCAGCGCAGAGCAAAAGCCAGTAACACCACTCCATCGGCCGGCACCCAAACCGCCGATCCTCATTGACCCTTCAGCACCTGGCGATATTGAAATTTCGGTTGAGCTGGATTTGCCACTCCAAGAAGAAAAGCAACTTGCACCCGAGGACAAGAAGCAACTGGTGCGTTCGCTGCGCCGGCGCGCGCAGGAGAAAGCAGAGCGGGCAGATTTTATCCGCGACGAGGCCATCGAAAACTACAACTATGTGCCTGAGGAACCATTGCCAGAGCCAAAGCCGACGCCGGCGCGTGTTTCCGGTGGGGCGGACCTTGACTATTTGCAAAAATTCCGCTATACACCTCGGACACAGGTGTTGCGGCTTGAGCCGTCCAAAGCCAAAAAACCGTCTCTGCGCATCCGGGAAGAGTTGGAGCAGTCGATGCTGGTAGTCGCAGAAGAGGAATAACCTGGGATTTGTGGATAGAGGCATTACATACAGCATTAGAAACTAAATGCTTGGGATTGGGCGGTCCATAATCTTGGTACTCGATGGTCTGGGAGTCGGCGAGCAGCCCGACGCTGCGCTTTATGGTTCGCGGCGGGCCAACACCCTCTCGCATTTGTCAGAGTTCAAATCCCCGCTGGAGATTCCTAACCTTGTGCGTATGGGCATCAGCAACCTGACATATTTAAAATCCATACCACGCGAGGAAGAAACACTGGGGTTTTATGCCAAAATGGCGCAGCGCAGCGAGGGCAACGACAGCATTGCAGGACACCGGGAAATGCTGGGCATTTTCCAAGAGGAGCGCTACCAGACTTTTCCGCAAGGCTTTCCGCCAGAAGTTTTGCGGGAGCTGGCTGCCGCAACAGGACGGACCTTTCTGGGCAATAGCAACGATGTGCCGCAGGGATTTTTGACAAAGTACGGAGAGCTGCATCTAGAAACCGGCAACCCGATCCTTTTGGTCACCGACGACTCGCTGGCGCATATTTATGTGCATTCCGAAAAATATCCCCCAGACGAATTCTTTGTCGTGGGCCATTCGGCGTGGGAGGTTTTGGCCAGGCATGGGTTAGGCCGTATGCACATGCACTACTTTAGCGGCGACATCACGAATTTTGCGGTGGATGATTCCATGCCAGTGGCGAAATTTTTTTCACCGCCACGCTCACCAACGCTTGCCAGCAACTTAGCCGATGCCGGGATTCCCGTGCATGCCATCGGGAAGGTCGCGGAGATGGTGGAGGGCGCAGCACTTGTGGGCGAATATAGTGTCCGGAATAATGTGGAGGCATTGGAGACCCTAGTCCACGTCATCCGTGATGGTGAGGTCAACCGCAATCGCCAGTCGTTGATCATCGCCACTTTAGCCGATTTTGACGCTGAGTATGGACACAACCGCGACCCGCAAGGCTACATCGAAGCGCTGGAACAGTTTGACCAATACCTACCGAGGATCCTGCGGGCGATGGATAACGAAGACATACTCTACCTTGTAGCCGACCACGGCAACGACCCAACTTTCACAGGCACTGCGCACACCCGCGAATATGTGCCCCTTTTGGTCTATTCACGGATGTTCCGGCCACGGCGGCAGGCAGATTTGGGAGTGCGGACGACCCTTTCTGACTTGGCAGAGACCATCGCTGAATCGTACGACCTGAACGTGCGTTTTGCTGCCAACAGCTTTTGGACAAACATGGTCTCACAGCTTTAAGTAAACATTCGTTTACAAAAATGACAACAGTGTCAATTTTTTGACTTTTTCTGGCACTGCCTCGGCTGGAAAGGCATTTTCTCTTTAGCAAAAAGTCTAAATGCAAAGAAAGTATCGGGACATATTTTATTCTGCTCAATGGCTGCCGTGGCCGGCGATGCTACTTTGGGCGACGGTGCTATTTTTACCCGCTGTGGCCCATGGCCAGGACAGCGAAAGCTTTTTTGACGACGAGCTACCAGAAGAGCCTAAAGAACAAAAAGACACGCTAAAGTCTAAACCAATCGAAGTGCGTGACGAAGAAGAACAACGCAAAAAGGCAGCACAGCAAACCAACGAAAAAGGAGAGGTGGCGCCGGTCAAGGCAAGGCCGCAGGACGAGGGGCCAATCGAGCAGGTGGCTCCGATGGCAGCCCGCCCCAAAGAAACCATCCTCGACAATTCGCGCTTTTCATTGGCGGGGGACTATTTCCTCAACACGGGTCGTGGCCGTGCCACCTTGCCTTCAGGCTGGGGGCTTTTTTTGGGCTATGACGCAGACGAATCGGGTGGCAAGGGATTTGACCTGCGCTTTGAAGTGGGTTATTTAAACATAGCAAATGCGCCGTCCCAAATCCAAGGCTTTTATGGCGAAATGGGCATGATGTGGCTTTACCGACTGCCCAAATTCCCGCTGCAGTTGATGACGGCAATTTTGCCTGGGGTGGGGTATTATACCTTCCGCGATGCGATTTCATCAGGCAATGCACTCAAGTTCACGGCGCATGCAGCAGTGGGGGTAGAGTTTCCTTTTGCGATTGCACGCCTGGACCGCACCGATGAAGTGGTGCCCTTTGTGCAATTGCGCGGTGGCATGATCTATGACAACGTCCTTCCTATCGTGCATTATGGAGTCTATGGTGGGCTGGCATACAAATTTGGTAGGGTGATTTTCAAATATTGAGGTAGTATGATGAGTGGATTCCCAAAAAATAAAATCTGGTTTTTAGTGGCGGCCGTTTTGGCCTTCGGTGGCTGCGCACGGCGCAAAAAATCCGACGATTTCCAATCCTTCGGCGGCATAAACTACAACGCTGCGCCCAAATTCCTCCCTGCAAGCCATGGCCTACGCATCGCGGTCAAGGCCATGGACATTGATTTTGATGGCAAGGCAGATGGCCTTTATATCTGCCGCACTGGCGCGATCAACAAGATCACCGTCAGCACGGGAGGGTCCGGCTATACCAATTCGCCCAATGTCACCATCACTCCTGCAGGAACGTGCTCGGTCAACCCACAGGCCCGTGCGGTCGTGGCCAATGGCAGGGTCGAGCGTGTGGTCATCACCAATCCTGGCTCCGGCTGTACAAGCAATAGCTTTAGCATCACCATCGATCCGCCGGCGTCTGGTTCGCAGGCCGCAGCCATGGTCGCCGCTGCCAGCGGTGGCCGGCTCACGCGCATTGCGATGGTTGCTAAAGGTGCAGGCTATCAGGGTCCCACGGTCACGATTGGCAACGACGGTGGTGGCTCAGGCGCCACGGCGGGAGTGTACGTGAGCGGGGGGGCGGTCACGGCGATTTACCTTCTTTCTATAGGCGACGGCCGCTACACTTCTCCCCCCACCGTGACCATCAGCGGGGATACCGGTAGTGGGGCAACGGCAGTGGTCAATCCAGCCGATGTCATCCCCTCTGAGCTCGACGCCAACGGCAACTGCAACGTCGATTATGACCCGATGAACCCAAACCCCAAATTGCGCCACATCCCGCAACTTTTGTTCACTTGGCCGGTGAAACCGACAATTGGGCTCGACGCCAACGGCGATGGCAATGCGGATTATTACCTTTATGTAGAAGAAGATGGCACGGGCCGGATCATGACCAACTCCGACGGATCGGGGGCGGAGGCACGGCTTGTGGTCAAAAACCCGGCGTTCGACCAAACCAACGACTGGCTCTATGAAAACCTGAGCTACGGAGAAACCATTGGATTCGATGTGCTGGGCAACGACACAATCGCCAATAACATCCTGGGCAAGATCGCACTCGACCGCGAGGACCCAAGCTTTGTCGATGCCAGCGATCCGGTGCCGGTGATTTCACCGATCCGCAATGGCGAACACTATGCCGCCCCGATGGATGTCAACATCCTGTGTTCGGACAAAGTCGCCTGCAATGCGGTCGCCTATAGCATCAGCAACTCAGGGGTGCCAGTCAATCCCAACTTTGGCAGTGCCAATTTGGACCCAACAGGTGTCGACATTTCGGGAACAAAGCATGCAATCCGTCCGCGCGACAGCGCCACCATTTCGTTCCAAAGCCTGCCTTTTGGCAATTACACCATGAAATACGTTGTCCGCGACGCCGCCGGACGTATTTCTTCGGTGCAGCAGATCAACTTTACCATCGGCCGCAAGCCGGATGTGACGATCATCAGCGTGCCGCAGCGCTATGTCTCGCAGCCGGCGGGCACCAGTGCACAGATCCAGTGGACTGCTGACACCGGAAGTTTGAGCAAACCCTTCCGTTATATTGTGATTGCCAACGCCTCGTGTTATGGCTATACGCGGGCGCAGTACATCAGCCCGCCGGGCTCGGTGATCGCAGCCGGTGGCCCACACGCCCCCGGAACAGTGGTCACGACGAATATTCCCGCCAATGCCCCAGGAATGGATTTTACTGCCACGACGAACGGTATCAACTATATCACCATTTGTGCCATCACGTGCGAGGTGGCTGCGTGCTCCACGGCCAGCCATCTTTCGGTTTGGGGCGATGCCTTTGACACCATTATCCGCGACGACAATGCGCCGAGCATCGCAGTGACGCCATCGAGTGGCATGTTTGACTATCCGCAGCAGATCTT
>JANWWX010000111.1 GCA_025057195.1 Leptospiraceae bacterium
TAAATCAAACAAAGTGCTATGGCTAAGCCCCAGCGGGGGTGCATCGATCAAAGCGGCCTTATGGCTAAAATCGCCAGCTTTACTCCCAGAAGCACAAAAAGCGGTAAGTAAAGGAATGCCACCACAGCGCGGAAATCGACGGTGAGGTAGCGCAGCACCAAAAAAAGAAAACCACAATAGAGCAATAGTGCGAACAAAGCCACACTGCGGCCGACCGGTTTTTGCGCTTTGGACGGCAGGAAGCTATTGAGTGCTTCAATGCGCAGCACGCTGCCGCGCGACAGTGCAAGCGAACCACCCAAAAGTGCTGACACCAGCATCAAATGCGGGGGAAATTGTGACAGAACCTCGACTGTGCGCACCGACCAGGCGCCGGCAAAAAATCCCCGTAGCAAGATGATGCAAAGAGAGCAAGCAAGGAGTAGCACAAAGGCAACACCAGCCAAAAGCAGTTCGGCACGGCTGAGTGTCCTGAGCCAACCCTGTTGCTCGGATGCGACCCCCATGCGCCACGGCATTGTCTGACACGTGCGCGTCAAGCATAGCCTGGGCATCTTAGTCATGGGAAGCACTTTACAGGTGTGGCGGCAAAAAAAGGGCGCATGCGTGAAGTCAATCCGCATCACGGGCGCCCGCGAACACAACTTGAAAAATATTTCACTCGAAATCCCACGCGACAAACTGGTAGTCATCACCGGGCTTTCGGGTAGCGGCAAATCGTCGCTGGCATTCGACACGATTTATGCCGAGGGGCAACGGCGCTATGTCGAATCGCTTTCGGCGTATGCCCGGCAGTTTTTAGGCCAACTCGAAAAACCCGATGTCGATGCCATTGAGGGGTTGTCGCCAGCGATTTCGATCGAGCAGAAAACGACCTCGCGTAATCCGCGCTCAACGGTGGGCACAGTCACCGAGATCTACGATTACCTGCGTGTGCTTTTTGCCCGCCTCGGCGAGCCACATTGCCCTGGTTGCGGTGCCAAATTGGTGGCGCAGACCATCGATACCATGGTCGCCCACGTACTCGGTATCTTCCAAAGGAATGCTAACCTAAAATCGGTGCGTGTGCAGGTCCTTTCACCCATCGCGCGCAGCAAAAAAGGTGAGTTCCGGGACGTCTTCGAGCGGTTGGCCCGCGAGGGCTTTGTGCGTGTGCGCGTGGACGGCCGGATCTTGAGCCTCGATGAACCGATTGTGCTCAAAAAGAACCTCAAGCACGACATCGACATCGTGGTCGATCGGTTAATCCTCGAACGTGGTCAAGAGCAATCGCAGCGCATGCATTTGGCCGGCTCTCTTGAATTGGCCCTGCGCTACGCAGCGGCAGGCTCGCAAGCAGCAGTGCTTTATGAAACTACAGATGGCCAGGCATTCGAAGAAAATTTTTCCTCCAAACTTTATTGCACGCACTGCGATCGCAACTTTCCCGAAATCACACACCGCCTTTTTTCGTTCAATTCGCCCGAGGGGGCATGCGAACACTGCAGCGGCCTCGGCCATCTGCTCGAGTTCCATCCAGATAAGTTAATCCGCGACGACCACCAGACTGTGGCCGAGGGCTTGGGCGATGGCCTCGGTTTCAGCGCGGATGCCTATTGGTACCGCGCCACCATCGAAGCACTGCGCCGAAAAGTGCCTTTCAATCCGGACACCCCTTGGCGCAAATTGCCCAAAAAAATTTTTGACCTTTTGCTTTATGGCGACAAAAATCTCAAGCTGCAATACGAATGGAAAGGAGGGGATAGCACCTACCAATTCTCGCGCGGCTTTGAAGGGATCATTCCGAATTTGCACCGGCGTTACCTGCAGACGCAGTCAGAAACCATGCGCCAGAAAATGGAGCAATACATGGAAGAAATGCCGTGTCCGGTCTGCCAGGGAAAGAGGCTTAAACCAGAAGCTTTGGCTGTCAGACTCAAGGGAAAAAATATTGCAGAGACCACCGCGCTCACAATCGAAGAGGCAGAACGCCACTTCCGGGGCATGCAATTCACGCCGACCGAAGCCGAAATTGCGCAGCAGGCGATGAAAGAAATCCTAAGTCGGCTCCACTTCCTCAATTCAGTGGGGGTGGGCTATCTCACACTCGACCGGATGGCCGGCACACTTTCGGGTGGCGAGGCGCAGCGCATCCGGTTGGCTACCCAAATCGGCTCGGCACTTGTCGGCGTGCTTTACGTCCTCGATGAACCCTCCATTGGCCTACACCAGTCGGACAATGCCAAACTCATCGCCACGCTAAAGAGGCTGCGCGATTTGGGCAATACTGTGTTGGTGGTCGAACATGACGAGGAGACGATGCAGGCAGCTGATTTTATTGTGGACATGGGGCCAGGTGCAGGCCGCCACGGTGGTCAGGTCGTCTTCGCCGGCAGTTATCCACAAATCCTAAAGGCCAAAAACTCCATCACCGCAGACTACCTCAGCGGGAGACGCCAGATTGCAATACCCGCAGTACGGCGCAAACCCAGCGGCACCGCGATCCGCATTTTGGGAGCAGCCGAAAATAACCTCAAGGATATCGATGTGGAAATTCCGCTTTCGGTGTTTACCGTCGTCACTGGACTTTCCGGCTCTGGCAAAAGTTCGCTGATCCATGAAATTTTATATAAAGCAGCCAGCCGTAAGCTAATGGGCACAAACGAAGTGCCGGGAAAACACCGTGCGATAGAAGGGCTCGAACATATCGACAAGGTGATCAATATCGACCAAAGCCCAATTGGCCGCACGCCGCGTTCGAACCCCGCCACCTATACTGGCGCCTTCACGCCGATCCGAGAACTCTTTGCCACCCTGCCAGCAAGCCAAATGCGCGGCTTCAAACCAGGACGCTTCTCGTTCAATGTCGAAGGCGGCCGCTGCGAGGCCTGTGCTGGCGACGGCGTCAAGCGCATCGAGATGCATTTTTTGAGTGATGTCTATGTCAAATGCGAAGTCTGCCAGGGAAAACGCTACAACCAGGAAACACTTGAAGTGCGGTTCAAAAATAAAAATATTTATGATGTCTTAGAGATGACGGTGGAGGAGGCATTGGAATTTTTCTCTGCCTTTCCGGCGATTGTGGTCAAGCTCAAAGCCCTTTACGATGTCGGGCTGGGCTATATCAAACTGGGCCAGCCAGCCACCACGCTTTCGGGCGGTGAGGCGCAGCGTGTCAAATTAGCAACCGAGCTTTCGCGGCGTTCGACCGGCCGCACGCTCTATCTTTTGGATGAGCCGACCACCGGCTTGCATTTTGAAGATATCCGCATCCTCTTGGGAGTATTGCAGCGCTTTGTCGATGAGGGCAACACCGTCGTGGTCATCGAACACAACATGGATGTGATCAAATGCGCTGACTATATCATCGACCTTGGTCCCGAGGGTGGCGCGCGTGGCGGAGAAATCGTTGCGACTGGTACCCCTGAAGAAATTGCTGCCAACCCTCGCTCGCTTACCGGGCAGTATCTGAAACGCTGGCTGACGCAAAAGACCCCTAAGGCAAGCTGAGTGGGCTTTCAAGCGCTTCAAGTTTCTCTTTAAAAAAGGCAAAATCTTGCTGCTCTTTTTTCCCGTATTGGTATTGGATGATGTTTTTCAGGTATTGCTCGGTAAATTCCCTGGAAAAGCCAAAGCGGTGTTGTGCCTGCTTGAGGTAATTTTCCTGGTCTGTCAACCAAGCAGTATAGGCAGCGCCCAGAAGTGGGAAAAGTGTGCCAACTGTCTCTGGCAGGCAAAACCAAAAGGCATAGACGAAACCATACTGGAAAAGGGCATAGTATTCTTGCTGTAGGTCGTAGCTCGGCTGGCTGCGGTGGCGCAACGCCGTGTCGCCAATCGCCAATACGGCCTCGCCCTGCTTTAACTGCTGTATCTTTTTTTCGGGTTCTGCGATTTCGACCAGTTGCGGCGTCGCCCCAACAGCGTGCAGCATGACCCGAAGTTGTGCCACCGAACTCCGCGAGGCAGCATCGGTGAAAATGGTCGTGAGGCTTCGTGCCTGCTCGGCAAAATTTATTGCTTTGGCAGATGGCACAAATAGGCGGATCGATTCGACGGCGGACACTGCGGCAATGCATAGCGATGGGTGCAATTGGAATCGATTCGAAAATTTTAACCATGCCACCGAGGAAAGTAGCGCAGCGCTTAGCTCGTTTTTGAGCATCTTTTCGAGCAAGAGTGCAGGGGTGCTGGGCACCAACACTATCCCGGGCTTGCCTTCCAACGCCGCCCACAGGGGATAGGCATTCAAAAAATTCACAACCCCGATGCGGTGCTGCCGGTTTTTTTGTGCCATGCGGAAAAACAGGAGTTGGGCTCAGGGGGTAAACACGGGAAAAAAAAAATTGACTCCAGCGATGGCTGTTAGATGTTCCCAACAAGGGGGTAAACATGGATGTCTCAGTAAGCCAATTGCAACGGCAAAACGCAGCACTGCTCAAGCTGGCCAAAAGCAGTGCCATCGACAGTGGGGATCTCAAACAGGCCTTGCGCGAGATCACGGAGGCAGGGGCGGCCACCCTTGATGTCAAACGCTGCAGTGTCTGGAGCTACACGCCGGAAAAAGATGCAATCGTTTGCCTGGATCTTTACGAGGCCGACACGGGAAAGCATAGTGAGGGTGTCGTGCTCAAGGCCAAGGACTTTCCGGCTTATTTCCAATACCTTAAAGAGGAACGCTTTTTACCTGCCGACGATGCAGTGACCCATCCAAACACCTATGAATTTGCGGAGGTGTACTTGAAGCCGCTTGGCATCACCTCAATGCTCGATGCA
Source organism: Leptospiraceae bacterium (assembly GCA_025057195.1). Lineage (GTDB taxonomy): Bacteria > Spirochaetota > Leptospiria > Turneriellales > Turneriellaceae > JANWWX01. The sequence continues at coordinate 4,756 of JANWWX010000111.1, forward strand.
CCTTTCCGCTGTTCAGGAGAAATGCACGGTGTCGTCTGCAATGAACACGTTGGTCCCATGCGCCACTGGACATTAGAGGAGCAGAATTTTGCCGGCTCACTGGCAGACCTCGTGTC
>JANWWX010000112.1 GCA_025057195.1 Leptospiraceae bacterium
GTGACATCGAAGTCAAGATTTCTTATAAAGACTATCCGGATACCCGTGAGGTGGACCAAAAACTGATCCGGCTGGCGAAAGAGTTAGGAGGGTATCTTTTGACGAATGATTTCAATCTAAACAAAGTTGCAGAGTTGCAGGGGGTGCGTGTCCTCAATCTCAACAACCTTGCCAATGCCCTCAAACCGGTGGTTCTGCCAGGGGAGGAACTCGAGCTGCAAATTGTCAAGGAAGGCAAGGATGAAAACCAAGGCATCGCCTATCTTGAAGATGGCACCATGGTGGTGATTGAAAGCGGTGGCAAACTCATTGGCAAAAAGGTAAAGGCCAATGTCACTTCTGTCATCCAAACCAATGCTGGAAAAATGGTTTTCACCAAATTGGCGCAAAAGTGAATTATGAATGTTCTCCTCCTCTTAATGGGTGGTAGTGGCGAACGTTTTGGCGGGAGCATACCTAAGCAATTCGTAACAATGCCTTTTGAGGGCAAGGAACTCCCGCTTTACGCCGTCACAGCGATCAAGCTGTTGCGCGCGTTGCCCATCGATGCCTGCATCCTGGTCGTCTCACGCCAGTTCAGCAAACAGGTGAAAAATTCCATAGGCGAAATCCAGCGCGAATTCCCGGACCGGAAATTCAGCGTGACCGCCGCAGGAATAACCCGCTTTGTCAGCTTTCTGAACGGTGTCCGGGCAGCAGAAAAATTGCCAAGCCTTGAGCGCATCGCGGTTCATGATGCCAACCGACCCTACCTCAACCCTGACTTTTTGCAGCGGGTCAGCCAGACCATGGGGCTTTTGTCTGCAGACACGCCAGTTTTCATCCCCGCCATTCCTGTGGTGGATTCGGTGGTGCGTCACGACCACCGCCGGGCAGTATGCTATGAGCGCCGCGACGAACTGGCTTTCGTCCAAACACCACAACTCATCCACTACCCCACATTCCGCGCCGCACATGAGAATGCGGTGGCACGCGGGCAAGTGCAGATGGATTTTACCGACGAAGGTTCTTTTAGCCTGTCGATCGGCTTGACGGTGGCCTTATTTGAAGGTGATCCTGAAAATAGAAAGATCACCTATCCCCATGATTTGGAGAGACCCAAATAACCATCCTGCATTGGTTGGAAAAAGGACGAGCCACACAGGGTGCTATGTGAAGGTCCTTAAGGCCCTGCCAATGAAAAATTTTTAAAAATGGTGGCAGCGAGGATCACCATTGTGCAGTTTACGTTCATGCTAATTCCCAAAAGGCATGTATGCCGCAGAGCCCTGGTGATATCCTGTCCAGAGAACAGTTGGCCTTGCGCCAGTGCCAGAAGAATAGCTTTTCCCCAATTATCTAGCAACTGGATCCCACCGCGGAGGCTTGTGGTGGCGATGCAGCACGCCTCGGTTTAGAATTTTTTTGGCAGTAACTTCATGGTTTTTACATAGCACCTAAACCCAAGTAGCCCAGGGGCTTTTCCAGTACTCATCGTTGGGTACTCAGCGGTGGCACTTTTAAGCCAAGCTCTTTACAGCCTGTCTCAAATATGCTTTCAGGCAGCCAATGAAAAACGTAGCCATCATCGCGCATGTTGACCACGGCAAGACGACGCTCGTGGACAAAATCCTCAGCTTCTGTGCGACACTCGACAGCAAAGAAATGGCCGAGCGCGTGTTAGATTCAAACGAGCTGGAGCGCGAGCGTGGCATCACCATCTTCGCCAAAAACACAGCGGTGGAATATAACGGCGAGCGCATCAACATTATTGACACACCGGGACATGCCGACTTTGGTGGGGAGGTCGAGCGCGTGCTGCGCATGGCCGACACGGCATTACTTTTGGTCGATGCCATGGAAGGGCCGATGCCGCAGACACGGTTTGTGCTAAAAAAGGCACTTGAGCTGGGACATAAAATCATCTTGGTAGTCAACAAGATCGATAAACCTGGTGCGGATCCGCAGTTGGCCATCGACCGGGTGTTTGACCTCTTTTTGGAGTTGGGCGCCAGCGACGAACAAATGGACTTCCCTGTGGTTTATGCTAGCGCCAAGCATGGCTATGCTTTCACCGATTGGGACAAACGGGATTTGCCGGAGTCGAGATCTTCAATAAAACCATTGCTCGACACCATCGTGCAATACGCGCGCGATGGTGCAGGCGATCCAGATGCCCCCTTTGCTTTCCAAGTGACCACCCTCGACTACAACGATTATTTGGGGCGCATCTCAATCGGGCGCATTTTCAGTGGTACCGTGCGTGTTGGGGATGTTGTGCTGTTGCGTGGCGAAAATGCCGCAGGTGAGCCCATCACGACAAAGCATAGGGTTACCAAGCTTTATCGCTTTTTGGGATTGCGCCGGATTGAGGTCGAATGCGCTCGTTGCCCGGACATCATTGCGATCGCAGGCATTGAGGAGATGACGATCGGCGATACGCTGTGCGCCGAGGATTTTCCTGCTGCGCTGCCGCGCATCCGGATCGAGCCGCCGACAGTCGCCATGAATTTTTCGGTCAACGATTCGCCGTTTGCTGGCCGCGAAGGCAAATGGGTGACCTCGCGCAATATCCGCGAAAGGTTGGAACGCGAACTCAAGACCAACCCAGCACTCCAGGTCGAGGATTTGGGCGATGCCTTCAAAGTGTCCGGACGCGGTGAACTGCAGCTTGCCATTTTGATCGAAAACATGCGCCGTGAGGGTTTTGAGTTGATGGTCACCAAGCCGCAGGTGATTTACCGCTTTGAAAATGGCGAAAAGCTCGAACCGTTTGAGGAAATTGTCATCGACATGCCGGAGGCCTATTCGGGCGGTGTGATCCAAGAACTCAACCGGCGCAAGGGCTTGATGCTAGCCATGGAAAATCTGGGCAGCAATTATGTCCGTGTGCGCTATGAAATCCCGACACGGGGGCTGATCGGCTTTCGTAGCTTTTTTTTGACCGAGACACGCGGTGAGGGCACACTCTCCGGCCTTTTCATCGGTTATCGCCCCTATGCCGGGGATTTTTCTGGCCGCACGCGTGGCGCAATTGTCTCGATGGAAAATGGTGTCACCAACACCTACGGGCTTTACCACATCCAAGAGCGGGGCGAACTTTTTGTTGGGCCACAGACACCGGTCTATGTCGGCATGATTATCGGCCTGCACAGCAAGGACAACGACCTCGATGTCAACCCTGTGCGTGAAAAAAAGCTGACCAACGTGCGAGCAGCTGGTTCTGACGAGGCGTTACGCCTGGTGCCACCGCGCCGGCTTTCGCTTGAGCAGTGCCTCGATTTTCTCGAAGACGATGAGGCACTCGAAGTCACGCCACAAAACTTACGCCTGCGCAAAAAAATCCTCAATCCCGCTTTGCGCAAGCGCAGCGCATAGCATGCTCGAAGGTTTTTCCCTCGCCGAGCTTAAGGCAATGTGGTATGAGATGACGCGCGGGCATGCCTTTGCCTCGAGCGTCTTGGTCGTGATCGTGCTGCTCAGCATCCGCAGGGCGCTAATTCGTGTTGTCCACCGGAACGTTCACGATACCTTCTTGCGCCAGCGCTACCAACGCACCATCAGCTACATCACGTTATTCACTGCCTTGGTGGTATTGCTCCCGGTGTGGCTGCCCTCGATCCGTAGCATTGCTACGTTTTTAGGCATCTTTGGTGCCGGCTTCATCATTGTCACCCGCGACCTTTGGGTCTGCGTGGTCGGCTGGGCGTACATCATGATCCGCAGGCCCTTTGGCATCGGCGACCGCATCCAGATTGGCAACGTCATTGGCGATGTCATCGACATCCGGTTGATGGAAACCAGCGTCATTGAGTTTTCGCAAGCAGAGGGTGGGCAGGCCACTGGCCGGTTGGTCTATTTTCCCAATTCGCGCATCTTTACCGAGAGTTTTGCCACCATCGGAGCGCAGGTTGCGCACATTTTCCAAGAGCTGCAGGTGCACTTGACTCCGGATTCAGACTGGCAGAAAGCAGCGAAGCTGCTGGAACAGATCGCGCGGGAAAGTTATAGCGCCATCAAGGCACCGCAACCGCCTGCAAATGCAGAGACCCTTTCCAATTACCGGGAGCCACGGGTGTTAGTTCAGATGGTGGGCGGTCACATTGTGCTGCGCCTACACTATATGGCGCCCAATGGGCTGAGTACCGAAAGCAAGGACTACATTTGGCGGAGCTTTATCACTGCAGCGCGGAAATACCGCAGCATACGTTTTCCCCAAAAAACGGATTAGAAAATAGTTTTAGTTTTTAGCGGGGCGATATAACACATCGATGCCCTGCTCTAAATAGCCAATCCATAAAAAATCGCCCTCGATCCGGATCGTATGGACATCGTTGGAAGATAGGCCCTCAAGCGAGCTTAAACGTTCAACCTTGCCGGTATTGCGATCCAACACCCAGATACCTTGCCCCGAGGTGCCGATAAAAATTTCATGGTCGCGTTTTGCCAACGCAGAAGGAAAGGGTGTTGCCGTCTCGATTTTACGTAATTTTCGTTGCTGCAAATCATAAGTATAAACGCCGTCGTTGTGTGCAGCAATGTGCACAAAGCGACCGTCGAGCAGCACCGCCTTGACATTTTCAGATTGCAGCCCTCCTTCACCAGCAGTAATCTGGATGGTTTCGCCGCTGGCTTTGTGGTGGATGAGTGCTCCCTGGTCGATGGTGCCGACTGCAATGTAATCGACATCTGCATCGAGCGCATAGACCTGCTCTGACTTAACCCACGAGTCTTTGCCCAAAATCACGGTGGTTTTTTTGATGGTATCGTAACGCACCAGGCCACGGCTGAGTGTGGAACAATAGATGTAGCGGTCGTCTTTGATGATTTTTTGTGCCAACTGCAAGGCTTGGT
>JANWWX010000113.1 GCA_025057195.1 Leptospiraceae bacterium
ATACGATCGCTTGCGGCAAGAAGGGGCATTGGATGAGAAAGCCGCGCGCGCCGTGACAAGCGTATTCCACGAGGTGTTGGAGAGCGAACTGGTGCGCAAGGGGGAGCTCACCGCAGCAAGTGATAAGATCCAACTCGAGATTGAGAACGTGCGTTTGCAGATCGAAAAGGTCCGAGCAGAAGTGGAGAAAGTACGAGCCGATCTCACAAAAGAGATTGGCAATATTCACCGAGAGATTGAGACCATCCGTTTAGAGATGGAAAACATCCGTGCAGAAGTCGAGAAATTGCGGGCGGATACGAATAAAGAGATCGAGATGCTCAAGCTGCAGGTTAAATCCGAATTGGACAGAAATAAAACAGAAATCCTAAAATGGCTGATCGGCCTGCTCATTGCGCAGACCAGCTTGTTGATTGGCATTTTACGCTTCGCAGGTAAAATTTAGTTACCTCCAAAAACCGACATCCCCAATGGAATCCTCGCAAAATCTGGTAAAACTGTCAGACGGTGCCGTTAGCGAACCCACTCCGGCACTTCCTGCCACACGCATAGGGCGCTGGAAGATGGTATTGTTGTTGGCCTGGCCGCTCATTGTCGCCAACAGTTTCTGGAATATCCAAATGACGATCGACCGGCTATTCCTGGCAGGCTTTTCCACCGAAGCCATGGGTGCTGCTGTTGCCGTCATGGCGGTGTTTTGGACACCAATGGCGCTGCTGCAGCAAACCACAGCCTATGTCACCACTTTTGTGGCGCAGTATTTTGGCGCCGGAGAAAAAGAGCGCATCGGACCTGCTTTATGGCAATCACTTTACGTGAGCCTTTTTGGTGGATTGCTTTTCCTGCTATTGATCCCTGCGGCCGGTAAGATCTTTGCCCTCATGGGCCATAGCCCCAGCATGGAAAAGCTGGAGGTGGATTATTTTATTGCCATGTGTTATTCTGCGCTGCCGACCGCGGTCGTTGCTGCCACCAGCGGCTATTTCACAGGCTTGGGGCGCACCCAGGTAAACATGCACATCAATGCAGTGGGGCTTGTCGCCAATGCAATCCTCGACTACCTTTTGATTTTTGGCAAGGCTGGCTTCCCAAAATGGGGCATTGCTGGTGCCGGCTATGCCACCGCACTGGGCACTGCCGTGGCCGCAGGATATGGCCTGTGGCGCGTTTTTGCTGAAAAAGAAAAAGAACAATATGCACTGCTTTCTGGCTGGAAAATGGATGCCGCGCTCATGGCACGTTTCCTCCGCTTCGGTATTCCTGCCGGCTTGCAATGGACACTTGAGGGCTTGGCATTCAGCGTGTTTTTGATTTTCATTGGCCGCATGGCGGATGGCAGTGCCGCACTTTCTGCCTCCTCTCTGGCCGTGACACTGATGATGCTTTCGGTCTTGCCCGCACTGGGGATTGCACAGGCAAGTGGTGTCCTTGTCGGGCAGTACTTGGGCGAAAAGCGGCCCGACGACGCCGAATCGGCAGTGTGGGCAGCATGGCAAGTCACCATTATCTATGTTGTCACCGTGGGATTATCATTCGCTTTTGCCCCTGATTTTTATTTGCGCTGGTTTGAAAATACCAACGATGCGCTGCTATGGCAGAAGGTGATGGAAATCGCACCTTACCTTTTGCTCTATGTTGCTATTTTTACCTGCGCTGACGGTAGCAACCTGGTTTTCTCTTTTTCGCTTAAGGGTGCGGGAGACACACGCTTTGTCAGCTTGGTGGCACTGCTTTTACCTTGGCCGCTCATGGTTTTACCCACGTGGTTAGTACAAGACCACCCCCATGCCGTTTTCTGGGCCTGGGGTGCAGCAACCGCTTATAGCTTTGTGCAGGCTTTTATTTTCTGGCGGCGCTTTGTTGGTGGCAAGTGGAAAAAGATGAGCGTGATCCGCTAAGTGCCAACGTTACTTGCGCCGGCGCCCACCGTCACGGCAAAACTACGCACCACAATTAGTGCATAAAGCCATGATGTGGGTACCCATTTTTACGGGTCGGATCAACCCAATTGCCCATCGCGCAGGTGGAGGCGTCGTGAGGCGGCCTGCGCGAGCTCTTGTTCGTGGGTGACGACGATGACGGTGAGTTGGTCTTGCTCTTGCAGCGCGCTCAACACTTCAATGAACTTGGCGCGATTTTCGGAGTCGAGGTTGCCGGTCGGTTCATCCGCGAGGATCAATGCCGGTTTTTTGACGACTGCGCGGGCGAAGGCGGCGCGCTGGCTTTCCCCGCCTGAGATCTGCGACGGGAGATGTTGCAAACGGTGGCCTAACCCGACACGGTTGAGGATTTCTGCTGCTGCGGCCATCGCTTGTTCTTTTGGGATGCCCTGCACGCGCAGTGGTAGCATCACGTTTTCCAGAACGGTGAATTCCTGCAGCAGGTAGTGGTTTTGGAAGACAAAGCCAACTTTGTCGCGGCGGAAGAGGTCAATTTCTTGTTCAGTGATGGCGCTGGTGATGGTGCGGCCGTCCACCTCAATGGTTCCCGAATCGGGTTTGTCGAGTGCGCCCAAGAGGTTGAGCAAGGTGCTTTTGCCGGCACCGGACGGCCCTTGGATTGCGACAAATTCGCCAGCATTGACCGTGAAGCTGATGCCCTTGAGCACCTCGGCGCGGATTTCCCCGTCGTGGTAGCTTTTGTGCAATTCTCGCACTGCCAAAAGCGGCTGCATCAAAACTCCGCCTTGCGGATGATGTCGATGGGTTCAAACCGTGATGCTTTGCGTGCGGGAATGCCGGCTGCCAGGATCGAAAGGATGACAGAGACGATACCTAACACACGCAGCAGGCGCCAGTCAATGTCGATCGGCAGGTGGTCAAAATAATACACATCCCGCGGGATGAGGCGAACGTCTGCCCAATATGCCTGCCCATGCTCTGCATAGAGGCGGCCGAAGAAGTTGATGGTGCTTTCGATGGCGTGCAAAACATTTTCAAGGTTATTCGCCAGCCCGACGCCGGCAAAAATCCCCAAAACGGAGCCCAAAACTCCCATCGCAAAGCCAGTCACCGCAAAAATCAATAGGATGTGCTGGCGTGTGAAGCCAAGTGCTTTGAGGATGCCGATGTCGCGCCGGTGCGCGCGGACCATGTTGAACGTTGCGATCACGATTCCGACCATGGCTGCAATAATAAAGAGGAAGACAATTACCATCATGATGGTTTTTTCCAGGCGTAATGCCGCGAAGAAGTTGCGCTGTTCATCTTCGATGGTGCGGATCGTAGCAGGCCAAATCTTGGCCACCTTACGCTTCACCTGTGCCAATTGGTCTGGGTCTTTGAGGCGGACGACAATCTGTTGCACGGCATCGGGCAGTGCGTAAAGCTCCTGCGTTGTTTTGAGCGATAACACCACCACCTTGGAGTCGTAGTTGTAGTGTCCGGTTTTGAAGAAAGCGGCGATCTTGAAACTGCGGATCGAAGGAGTAACGCCGGTGGTCAGGCTGAACTGGCCGCGTGGCACAATCAGTTCAATGCTGTCGCCGATACTGAGCCCCAGGCTGAGTGCCATTTCGCGCCCGACGATGGCGAAATCGCCTTGTGGTATGGTGCGCGAGCCGGCAGGTTCAACAATTTCTGGAAAGTAGTCAGGCAGGGTGTAGTTTTTGCCGTCGCTGGTGGGGAAGTCAATGCCGCGCACAAAAACGTGGTCAAGGTATTTGCGCCGGCGCAGGATTGCTGGCGACTGGATGCTACCCTCCACCGCCTCGCAGTCATCACCCAGCCCTGCTCGGATCAGCTCTTTCCATTTTGGCCAGCCTGTGATCTTTTCGCTGCCGGTGATGCGGTCGATCGTGAGCATGATGTGCGGATCAAACTGGAAGATGCTTTTTTTCAGTTGTGTCTGGAAACCACCGAAGACCGACATCACCACCACCAAAAGGCTGGTGCCAATAAAGACCCCAAAGAAGGCGAGGAATGCGTTGAGGCTCAAAAAGTAGCGGCTTTTGCCCCGAGCATAGCGGTAGCTAATAGCCAGGGATAGTTTCAACCGCTCGAGACTCTCTTTGCTCAGGCGCACGGAATGCGAGCATTCCTGGAAAGTGATTCAGCATGGCGAGAAATAATGCTGCGGCAGGTGGTTAGCTTTGCAGGATTTCTTGGTTGGTGTGGATGTGGACCCCGGGGGATGGGTTTTGGCATGCCCGCACGATCGCCTGTGCCACACGCGTTGCCGGCACCGGCGCCACGTTGGCCAAGCCAGGCAAACGGAAAAGCGGCGAGATAAGCCCGGCCACGGTGGCTGCAATAGATTCCATGGGCCGTGACTCGTCGCGCTCACCCAAAAGTAGCGATGGCCGATAAATGTGCAGTGCGGGCAGACTCAGCTGGCACAGTTCCCGCTCGGTTTCACCTTTGACACGGTTGTAAAAAAACAGGGAGTTGGGGTCTGCACCGTGCGCGGTGACCACATGCAATGAACGCGCGCCCAATTGTTCCATGGCACGCGCAAAGGCCAAGACATAGCCGAAATCCACCTGGCGGAAAGCGTCTTGGCTGCCGGCTTTTTTCATCGTGGTGCCCAACGTGCAGATGGCGTGTGGCGTTTCCGGCACCACACCTGCCCAGCGCAGTGGGGATGTAAAATCCCACGCGACAAATGTGGCGTTGGGGGATTTTAGCTTCGGCTCGCGGCGGCCGAGGCAAAATACTCTATTTTGTGGTTCCTGCACCAAGAGGCGCAATACCTCGTTGCCGATGAGCCCTGTGGCACCGGCAAGAACGTAGTCCATGGTGCATTTTGGAGAGGACCGTGCGTTGGGCAAGCGCATTACCGTTTACCATGGCTTTGCGTGGTCGTGTCACACCTTATCTTGTCTAAGTACAC
>JANWWX010000114.1 GCA_025057195.1 Leptospiraceae bacterium
CAGTCGCAGCATACCTATGGTGTACCGGTGAAGACAGTTCCGGGCTGAGCACCAGCACCGCCCAATCCTGGAGAGGCATTTTTTGGCAGTGCCGAGTATCCGCCCACATAGTGGTCTTGGTGGAAGCGGATCGCGATGCGGCCGCCACCCCCACCACCGCCTGCACCGGCACCATTGCCCCCTTGTGCAGAAACAATGCCCCCAGCACCTGCCAGCGTCGCGGCGCGGATATTGATGCTGCCGCCGGCACCGCCACCGGAACGGTTTACTCCGCAGCCGCTCCCGAGGCTTGCATTACCACCATTAGCAGAAATGATGCCAGAAAGGTGGAGCGTTCCTGAAATATTGAGCACGATGAGGCCACCGCCGGCACCGCCCATGCCACCGCCCGCACCGCCAGCACCGCCGCTGCCAAGGCTTAAGGGTTCGGAGGCCAAACCATAAGTATTGCCACCGGATGCAGGAAGATCATCACCACCTTTTCCCCCATGCCCAGCACCACTGGCCAATGTCGCACAGCCCATGCCCGAAATGGTCCCTGCTCCTGGCCCGCTGCCATTGGCATTCTGCCCCCCAGGGTAGCCCTTGCTATCGGCATTGATTTGCCCACCAGGCTCTAAAGTAAGATTCTGCGCAGCAATATTCAGGCTATAACTCGGCATGTTGGGGTTGGGCGCATGGGTCATTATGCCACCGGATTTTACCACAATATTATTCAAATTGAGAGTGGACGTCGTCCACGAGCTATAAAAGCCGCCGTTGCCAATGGTCATATTTCCACTGGCAATCTCCAAGGTGCCGGCATTGTGCAACCCACCGCCTGTGAGGTCTAAATCTGGCACCCGCAGGGTACCGAGGTTGACCAATTGGCCCCCTGCTGAAAAAGAGGGAGATTCAGACAACACTAACTCTTGACCAACACCGATTCGTAATGTGCCACGCTCTTGTAAAAGCAATTTTTGCAGAAAAAAAGCTTCTCCTAAACTACTCAAAGTTGTGTGCGAATCGGTGCTTCTCCCAATGTTGTTGACTTTAAGAATCCTTTGGCCAGTTTTTTTGTTCTCGAAATAAATCGTGCCAGCAGCGCCGTCTTGGGGACTTGCGCCTGAGCCCCTCATCCCACCGTAGGCATTGGCATTGAGTGCATCCAGGGTGCCTTCATACTGGTCTTCGTCATACTGGATTATGATGCGGCCACCACCTCCCCCGCCGCCACCAGCCGCAGCCCCCCCATTGCCACCATTGGCGCTGAGCGCCCCACCGCCTCCCGCGATGGTATTCGTCTGAATTAGGATTGCGCCGCCCGCTCCACCGCCCCCCCCTCCACCGGGGCACGCCCCACTGGCACCATTGGCCCCATCGGCCTCGATGCGACCATGTAGAGTTAGGTGCCTTGCAAAAATGTGGATACCACCGCCGCCAGTACCACCGGAATTCCCACCACCACCGCTTCCCGCACTATTTAAGCTGCTGCTAAATGCATAGCCATAGCTGCTAGTCTTGGGGCCGCTGGTGTCCCTGCCACCCTCGCCGCCGAAACCTCCCCCCGCACAGCTGGTAGTGGAGCTGCCAGGACCGTTTTTTGCCGTGTAGCCACGTGCTGTCATCGTGATGCGACAACTGCTGCAAACATAAAGCTGATTTGTAACAGCGAAGCCCAGATTGCCGTTATTGGTAGATACCGGATTAGGTGGTAACCAGGCAATCCCAGCCATCACGGCTCCGTTAACAAGAGTGACCTTCGTGAAGGCATAGTTTTCGGGACTAAGGAAAGCATACGCCGTATCCAAGACAAATGGGTTAGCCGCGTTGCAGGCACTCCCTCCGCCGCAGCTGGTGATCGGCGTTCCATTGAAGTGAGAGCCACCAGTCCCCGAAAGATAGAGATCTCGGGTATCCACGTTCACAATAGCGAGTGTGTGCATGTTAGGCTGCACAATGTTGGCACCGCTTGCAGAGTTGAGTGACAAAATCAAAGTCCTATCCCATAGCGCTCCCGCAAAATAAGATGAATAGTCATTCAGCTGGATGTCCAAGAGTTTTGTGGTCTCTCCGGGCTCAAAGGTAATGGTAGTGGTCCCAAAGGAATATTCAAAAGGCAATGCTGTGCCGCCTGCAACATCGACCGTCACCGTGGTCACCCATGGGTTCGGCTCGGTCAGCTCCACGCGGATTTGGGCCGTGCCTGCGGTTTCCAAAACCTCGCTGGCAGCCTGCGCAAAGCGCACCCCCCGACTCGGTCCCACGATCGAACCTGAGATAATTTTTTGATAATCGTCGTGGAATTGTGCGCAAGAAAAAGTGGCAAATACCAATGACCACCGCAGTATGCGGAGGCCAACCACCGCTTTATATTGGCGAAAGGAAGATGCCATGATGACCATAGTAGTGGACGAGCCAGAATACCAAAATCCAACAATGTCAAGTAAAATTAGGTAGTGAGTGTCCTGCTAACCCGGCTGGCTTGGAGTATTTTGGCAGAATATTGCAAAAAGGCTAAAACACAGCCCCCTAAGCGCGCCAAACTAAAGCATAGTTGCGCAGACTGTCCCCACGCCGGGCAGAATACCACTGTGGCGAACGCAGCGTGTCGATGCCATGCCAGATGACCTGCTCCGGCAGGATGCCGCAATCCGCCATTTCCTGCACGAGCACACGGCGCAAATCGAGTAGGTATTTGCCGTTATTCTTGCGCACACTAAAAGCCGGAGCGAAACATTCCGCCACCTCGCGCCCTACTTCATAAGAGTTTTCGCCGATAAAAGGCCCGGCGACAAAGCGCAAGTCAGAAACAGGTACCTGCAATTTTTCAAGCTCAGCCATCGTGGCGGTGAATACCCTTTGCCGCAAGCCGCGCCAACCGGCGTGGATCGCCCCAACGTGCGGGCGATGGCAGGCATAAAAAAGCAGGGGAATGCAGTCGGCAGTGCGGACAAGCGGCGCCAATTGGGGTTTTATGGCCACAATCGCATCGGCTTCCCCCAAAAAGTGGAGTGTGCCTTTAGCGTCAGTGCCGACAAGGCAGCGGTTGCCGTGCACCTGCTTTACAAATAATAACGAAAATTTATTATCAAAAAGGGAGCGTAGCTTGTGGTAGCGCTCTTCGTCGGAAAACTTTTCCCACTCGGGTTTTTTGCCAACAAAGCATGTCGTCACCTCTCCAGCGGCGGTCTGCCAGTTTTCTACGATCATGGCTTGCCGGTTCTGAGCACAGACAAAAACGCCTCTTGTGGGATTTCCACCGAGCCCACCATCTTCATCCGTTTTTTGCCTTCCTTTTGCCGTTCCAAAAGCTTGCGCTTGCGCGTGACGTCGCCGCCATAGCATTTGGCAGTGACATTTTTGCGCAGCGCGCTGATCGTCTCGCGCGCAATGACACGGCTGCCAATCGCCGCCTGCAGGGCGATCTGGAACTGGTGACGGGCGATGTGTTCTTTAAGTTGTTCGATGACCTGGCGGCCGCGGTTTTCGGCCTGCGAGCGGTGCACGATCATCGACAGTGCATCCACGCGCGTGCCATGCACTAAAATGTCTAATTTGACCAAATCACTTTTGCGGTATTCGGCAAACTCATAGTCTAAACTCGCATAGCCGCGCGAAATGCTTTTGAGCCGGTCATAAAATTCAAAGATCATCTCGGCCAGTGGCAGAAGATAGACAATCTGCACCGTCGTGGGATCCAAGTACGTGAGCGAGACATTCTCGCCACGCTTTTCGGCCAAAAGCTGTAAAATAGCACCTAAGTATTCTGCTGGGGAGATGATCGAAACCCGCACATACGGTTCCTCGATGTGGTCTATTTCTCCCGCGTCAGGAAATTCCGCCGGATTGTTGATTTTCCGCATCGGGCGGCCGTGCTGCAGATAGACATGGTACGTTACCGAAGGCGCCGTGGTGATGAGGTTGAGACCAAATTCGCGCTCGAGTCGCTCCTGCACAATCTCCATGTGCAAAAGTCCCAAATAGCCGACGCGGAAGCCGAAGCCAAGTGCCTCCGAACTTTCAGGTTCAAAAACCAACGCCGGATCGTTGAGCGCAAGCTTTTCGATCGATTCCTTGAGCAACGGGTAGTCGTCGCCATTGACCGGGAATAGCCCCGAAAACACCATCGGCTTCACTTCTTTGTATTTGAAGAGAGGCTCGCTGGCTGGATCTGCTGCAAGCGTGATGGTGTCGCCGAGCATCACGTCCGATACATTCTTGATGCCGGTGACGATGTAGCCGACTTCCCCCGCCTTGAGTTCCTCCTGCGGCACCAGGCGCAGTTGTGCGATGCCGAGCTCGTGCACCGGCCGGGCAACACCTTTGCGCATAAAATAGATGGTATCGTTTTTGCAGATGCGCCCGCTGAAGACACGGATTTTTTCAACGACGCCACGATAACTATCGAAGTAGGCATCGAAGACCAAAGCGCGCGTTTTGCCTCCCTCGTCTCGCGGCGGCGGGATTTTATCGATGATCGCCTGCATCAAAAGCTCGACGTTGAGGCCAGTTTTTCCCGAAACAGCGACCGCATCGTCTGGGTTGAGCCCTAATAGTTCGGCAATCTGTTTTTTGGTTTTATCTATATCCGCCGAAGGCAGATCGATTTTATTGATCACCGGGAGGATATAGAGATCCGATTCTAGCGCAAGATAGAAATTGGCGAGCGTCTGCGCCTGCACGCCCTGCGTGGCGTCGATCAAAAGTAGCACACCCTCGCAGGCAGCCAATGAGCGCGAAACTTCGTAGCTGAAATCGACATGCCCCGGCGTATCGATC
>JANWWX010000115.1 GCA_025057195.1 Leptospiraceae bacterium
GAAGGAAAAAGGCTTTATCTTTGTGGTGAGCCAGAGTTGGTTCTGCCAGCGCGGCAAAATAAAATTTTTTTGGTGCAGGCGATACTACGTCCGGCGGCACTGTCGCTCGTCGTAGAAAAGGCTGCCGAACTGGGTGCTGATGCGATTGTCCTGGCTGCCGCTGAGCGCTCGGTTGTGCGTAGTATAAACCTTCAGCGGCTGGATGCAATCCTAGAAAATGCCTGCATGCAGGCTTATAATCCTGTGAAACCGCAGCTTTATGTTCGCCCACTTTTCGAGCCACAAAACTTTGCTGGCTTCAAAACTTATTTTGGGGATCCTACCGCGGAGGTAAAGCTCAAGGATTGCACCATATCGGGGAATGTGGCTTTTGTCAATGGCCCTGAAGGCGGGTTTTCCCCACAAGAACTTTCTTCGCTGCGCCAATTGGGCACCGGAGTTACAATATCTGAAAATGTTTTGCGCGCTGAAACGGCTGCAATTATTGCCTTAGGAATCCTCTGCCATTACCATGATGATTAACGGAGAGTATTTTGATGCCAGTGCGCTGGGGCCAGAGCCAAGCTTGCGTGCGCTGTTGTCGCATCTGGCGTTGGCAGAAAACCGTGTCGCCATAGAACTCAATGGCGAGATCATCCCGCGTGCCGAGTATGGCCGCTGCCAACTTAAACCCGACGATGTCCTGGAGATCATCCACTACGTGGGGGGTGGTTGATGTTTTGGCAGCAATTTACCGAAGAAGCGGGGGAGCTTTTTATTTCGATACCGGCCGCGCTTGTCATCCTGCTCAGCCGTGAGTGGTACTGCGCACAGATCGCCGGCGAGCGTGGCAGCGACATCTTGGCGCGCTTTTCGTTGTTGAGTTTTGCCGGACTCAGCCTGAATGGGACAGCACCGGGAGGTCTTTTGCGCGAATGCAACATGCCACTCTTGCGCTTCTTGCATGGGCAGCTGTGGCTGCTTATATTGGTAGGCATTGCGGCAGTTTATGCCTGGCTCAAGTCCCCGTTACCGGAAAGTTTTGCTGCACGTTTTCCCCTCGCAATCATCATGCAATCATGGTCACTTTTTGTTGTCAATTGGATCCCACTACCGCCATTCGATGCTGCGCTGTTTTATTTTTCGCCATACTTGCAATGGCGTTTTTTTACAGCACTCACCACGCTGCTTTCGCTTTTGAGTATCGTGGTATTTGCCTATGGCTTCTGGCGTGTGCCGCTGGTCACTGGTAAATTTTGGGGACAATGGCTGAAGCTGATCTGAAACCGCGCCGTATCTTGAGCGGCATGCAGGCGACCGGAGAACTACACCTTGGGCACTTGCTCGGTGTTTTGACCAATTTCGTCCGGCTGCAGGAAGAAGCGGAGTGCTTTTTCATGGTCGCGAACCTGCATTCGCTGACCACGTTTTATGCCGACTACCGCGCTGCCCACCGCTTCATCGCACCGATGGTCGCAGACTGGCTGGCCGCAGGCATTTCCCCTGAAAAAGCGGTGATTTTTGTGCAGTCCGACGTGCCGGAACACACGGAACTGGCGCAGATTCTGGCAATGTTCACCCCGCTTTCATGGCTCGAGCGCAACCCTACCTATAAAGACAAACAGGCAAATAGCGAAAAGGAGCTCGACTCATACGGGTTTTTGGGATATCCCGTGCTGCAGGCTGCCGACATCCTGCTTTATGATGCCAGCCATGTCCCAATCGGCGAAGACCAATTGCCGCACCTGGAGCTCACCCGCGAGATCGCGCGCCGCTTCAACCATTATTATGGCAGCCAGAAAGCAGTGTTCACGATCCCGCAGCCGCTGCTCTCGCAGTTTCCCAAAGTGCCCGGGACCGATGGGCGCAAGATGAGCAAATCGTACAACAATGCTATTCTCTTGGCTGAACCAGAGCAAACGCTCGAAAAAAAATTGCTCACGATGAAGACCGATACAGCCCGTGTGCGGCGCAGCGATCCTGGCAATCCGGAAAACTGCCCCGTCTTCAGCTACTACGACTTTTTTGCCCCCGAGCTGAAAAATGAAATCGCTGCCGGTTGCCGCACTGCCGCGCTCGGCTGCATCGATTGCAAAAAGCAACTCCTCTCTCGGATGCTGCCTCGGCTCGAGCCCTTCCGCCAAAAGCGGCGCGAGCTGGCAGAAAAGAAAAACCTCATCCACGACATCCTGCACGAGGGCGCACAAAAAGCTCGCAAGGTCGCAGCAGCCACCCTTGCGCGCGCCAAAGAGGCGATGGGGCTTGCACAAGGCTACTGGCTATGACGCAGACGGATACGCCGCGCTTTGCTGTGGCTTTTGCCACACGCTCGGGTAGCGAAAAAAGAGAGCCTTTGGCGGTGCTCTGGGACCTCATCGAAAGTTATGAGGTGGATATATTTTCGGTCTCGCTTTCGCGTATCACTGCAGACTTCCTGCATTTTATTGCCACGACACCCATTGCCTTAGAAGAACTTGCCGAATTCACCGCCCTCGCTGCCCGGCTTTTGCTTTATAAATCGCGCATGCTGTTGCCGAATGCCCCTGTAGCGATCGATGCGGAACCTGACCGCTTGCCGCTGGAGCTGGTGGAAATCCTGCTCGAGTACAAAAAAATGCAGCAGGCTGCAGAGCAGATGCGCCTTTTGGAAGAACGTTCGCAGCTGCGCCTGGTGCGTGAACCTATCTGGTCGCAGTTTGAACAAGACGTGGATTTTTTGGAAGTGGATCTACTTTCTTTTCTTAAAGCTTTTCGAGACTTCTTGGAACGCAAAGACAGAGAACAACCTCTTTATATAGAAGGGGAATCGGTCAGTGTCGAGGAGATGATGGATTATATGCTCTCGCGCCTTGCCGGCACCAACGAAGCGTCGTTTTTCCGCAGTATCACAGGTTTCAGCCTGCTGCGCATCGTGGCTTGCTTTCTGGCACTCTTGGAGCTTGCCCGCTTAGGCAAAATTGTGCTGCGCCAAACAGAATGGCTTGGTGACATCCACTTTGCACCGCCGCCGGAAGTGTCGGCACAGGGAAAGCTGCCTTTTGCTGAGCCATGACCGAGCCGCACCACCTCAAGGCAGTGATTGAGGGTTTAATTTTCGCCTCGGGCAGCGGACTCAGCCTTGCCGAAATTGCCGCGGGGCTCGGGGTCAAGGCCGAAGAAGCAAAAATCGCACTTGATTCTCTAATCGACGACTACCGCGAGCGCGAAGGGGGGATTTTCATCCAAGAGGTCTCCGGCAAATACCAGTTCGCAACCGACCCCAAAGTCTATGCCCCTATCCAAAACTTCCTGCGCTACAAAAAAAAAGAAACGCTGAGCAAGTCAATGCTTGAGACGCTGGCGATCATCACCTACAAACAGCCCATCACCTTGCCAGAGATCGAAGAAATCCGCAACGCCAGCTCGCGCGCGCAGCTCATCGCGCTGCAGCAAAAAAAGCTGGTCAAGGTCATTGGTCACCGGGAGACTCCTGGGCGGCCAGCGCTCTATGGCACGACCAAGGAATTCCTGCGCTACTTCGGATTAAACAGTCTTGACGAGCTGCCGCCGCCGCAGGATGTCAAGCAGCTAAACTTCGACGAGCTTTAGATGAAAGACCTGCGCGAACAAATAGACCGCATCGACGCCGAGATAGTACGCCTGATCGGACAGCGTGCCGAAATTGCGCGTGAAATCGCCGCACAAAAATCGCGCGAAAATTTGCCACTTTACCAACCCGACCGTGAGCAGCAAGTCTATGAAAAGATCGCGCGGCTCAATCCCGGAATCCTTGACGACGAATCGTTGCGCAATATCTACCGCGAAATCATGAGCGCCACGCTCAAGTTAGAAGGCTCGCTGCAGGTGGGCTATTTGGGCGCGGAGGGCAGTTTCAGCCACCAGGCGGCGCTGCGCAAGTTCGGACGCAGTTTAAGCCTGCTGCCGTTCCGTACCATCGAGGACGTGTTCCAGGCCGTGCAGCGCCGCGAAATCCGCTACGGCGTCGTTCCGATCGAAAATTCCACAGAGGGGATGGTCAAATCGACGCTCGATGCGCTGATCCAATTTGACTTGCACATCTACTCCGACATTGTGCTGCAGATCCGCCAAAGCCTTCTCACCCGTGCGCATTCCTTTGCCCAAATCGCCCGCATCTACACCCACCCGCAGGCGTATGCCCAGTGCCGTAATTTCATCCATCGTAACCTGGCGCACGCGGAGTGGGTCGAGACTGCCTCCACTTCCGAGGCGGTGCGCCTGGTGGCGCAGCAGGATAGCGAACATG
The DNA here is from genome assembly GCA_025057195.1 of Leptospiraceae bacterium. GTDB lineage: Bacteria > Spirochaetota > Leptospiria > Turneriellales > Turneriellaceae > JANWWX01. The sequence continues at coordinate 4,244 of JANWWX010000115.1, forward strand.
CCGCCGCCATCGCTTCGGGAGTGGCCGGTGAAATCTATGGCCTGCCGGCGTTAGCCGAAGATATCACCGATTACAAGCGCAACTTCACGCGTTTTATTGTCATTGGGCGCGATATTGCCCGGCGTGCCGAGCGTAACCGCACAATGATTTCTTTCAACCTGCCCGATACCACCGGTGCGCTCTACCGTGCGCTCGAGCCGTTTTATGAACAAAAGATCAATCTGCGGGCAATCGAATCACGCCCCGACCGCAACCAAGTGTGGAGCTATATTTTCTTCATTGATGTAGAAGGGCACCGTGACGACCCTCCGATGCAGGCCGCGTTTGCCAAATTGCGGACCTTGACTTCGGGTCTTCGGATTTTAGGATCCTACCCGGTCGAGCGTGGCCCAGACGAGGCATATTAATCTTCGTCCACGACGCGCAGCCGAGAGGGGTGGAAGCGAATGCGCAGCTCTTCCCCTGCTCTGATGGCGATCCTGTGGTGCGAACC
>JANWWX010000116.1 GCA_025057195.1 Leptospiraceae bacterium
CGCTGAGTAAAAAGATCGGTTCGATCAGCTTTTCAATGATGACGCGGTTTTCGTGCACCAAGTTACGGACAGCAGCCGTACTGCGGTTACGCCGGGGGCGCTCCTTCAGGTATGGCCGGTATAGTGGCATCAGAATTTGCCCAGGGTTTTGAGCTTGCTTGCAAAACTGCTTTCGAATTCGAGTGCCTGGCGCTGGTGTTCTTCGTAAGACACAAAGAAGAAATTTTCGGGATTGAGCACAATCCCCTGCTGGGTGCGGATCTCAAAGTGCAGGTGTGGTCCGGTGGAGCGGCCTGTGTTACCAGAAATACCAATGAACTGGCCGCGCACAATTTTGTCGCCGGGCTTCACGACCGAGTCGGTCAGGTGTGCATACCAGGCGACGGTGCCGTCGTTATTTTCGACAAAAATGGTGTGGCCGTATGCTCCCTGGTCTCCGGTTAAAAGCACGGTGCCGTCAGTCGCTGCCACCACCATGCTGCCCCGCGCTGCCGCCACATCGATGCCACTATGCAGTCTGCCCCAGCGGTTTCCCACTCGGCTTGTAACGCGTGAGCCGACCACTGGCCATAGGTACTGGCCACGCCGCAATTGGAATTTTTGCCGGCTCACGCCCGTTTCCGCGAACTCTTGCATTTGCTCTGGCGTGTAAGGCACGAAGAAGAGTCCTGAGCGGCGCAGCTGGTTATGGTCGGCGGGGATTTCATTGATCGCGCGGAAAAGTTTTATGTCACACACTTTTTCGCGGCAAATTTTACCAATTTTGTCTCGGGCATTGCCGATTACCCAAATCCCTGGATAGCCTTGGTAAGTTTGGATCAGCCGGTTGTCCACCTCGGCGTCAACGTACTCGAGCAGCGCCTGCGTGCGTTCAGCAAGACGCTGCCAGCTGCCGCTGTGGGCAGGCTCTGCTCGACTGGACAGTAAGGGAAACGCTAAAGCAAACAAGCAAAAAGCCCATCCTTGTTTGGGTTTGGTGTAATTCATGCATTTCCTCCCTTAACCTTTTTGCAAATAGTGCTCCCTGAAATGGGCATAAGACATTTTTTCTCCTTTTTTGACAATCCCCTCAGCGTCGAAATAGTCAAAAAGGAAATCATAAAAAAAATCATCGTAGAGCATATTGAGCACTGGTTTGAGTGGAGACTCTTGGCCGTCGAGCATGGCATCGATATTTTTATCCAACGCCCCAATTTCTTGTTCTGTCAAATTCCGGTTGTTGCTGAGTTTTTCGCGGACAAATTTCTTGAAAAGGTCACGGAAGGTCTCGGTTGTTTTTCGGCGTTTTTGGTAATTTGCCTGCGCGTCGCGAATGAGCTGGCGCATGAGGAGCGCCGGCTTTTCACGGTTGTTGAGTTCCTGCCTCAGCCGTTGCAATTGTTCCGCACTCAGCTCTTCGGAGGAGATCTTTTTTTGCTTCAAGAACTCTGCCGCGAGACTATCGGTGAAACTTTCCGGAATAAAAAACTGGCTATTTTGTTCGAGCACCACCAGTGCCTTGCGGATTTCCCAACGCCGAGAAATCTGTTGCATTGTGTTTGCAAGTTGTTCGCGCACTTGCTCCCGCCACTGTGCGGTAGTCGGTACAGAAAATTTTTCTGCAACAAAACTATCGGTTAGTTCAGGTAATTCAGGGCGCTCTAGTTTTTTGACCGAAAAAATATACTCGCGGATTTCCTTTTTGCCATCGCGATTTTCCTCCTTCCGCCAGCGGAATTCGCTACCCGCCTTCACCCGCTCAGCAATAATTTCTTTTTCAATCCACTCGTGGAATTTGCCCAACCCAAGATCGATTGTGACATCGGAGAGCGGATCGCCTTGGGGGACATCATCGATCCAAAACTCTACGTCGGCAACCATGCGGTCGTATTTTTCTGCGCCAACTTCCGGTGGCACTTCCTTGTAGTGGGCATAGGGTAGCAATTCCCTGTGGATGGCGTCTGCCAAGTCATCGTCGCTAATCGCAGGGACAACCGGGCGGACCTGCGCTACTTTTAGCTTTGGCAATCTGACATAGGGCTGCAGATCGGCGATCGTAGTGAAAGATCTTTTGTTGCCTTTGTCTTGGAAATTGGTAATGCTAACTATCTTGTAAATTGTGTGCTCTATTTTGCTTTCGATTGCGTCGATGCTTTGGCCTGCGATCTCAAGCAAGGTGTCGAGTTGCAATTCTCCAGCAAACTCGCGGCGCACCAAATGCAGTGGTGCCTTGCCACGCCGGAATCCTTTGAGTTCAGCCTCGGCAGCAATCCGCCGGAGCACATTTTCCTCGACAACCTTCCACTCATCAGCGCTGACCGTGATTTCTGCCCGGACACGCGTTTCGGTCTCGCGGCTGACAGAATAGGATGGCATAGCGGGTAGAGTGGCAATTTCAGACAAGCGGTCAACTGCTGTGCATGTCCCCGGAATGGGTTGCTTTGACCAAATTTTGTTTGACAACCCGCCATGGCGGAAACCAGTTTGAGCTGGCATGGCAATTTTTTACGCCATGCTAAGGAGGGTGTATGAGCACTACATTCGTGAAGAATGGTTTAGCGGGGATATTCCTGCTGTCAGCGTGCAGCCAGCACGGCCTTGTGGATGTGCTGGAAAATCCCGGCCGGATACTCAGCGGACAAGGTGCAATCTACCTTTACTACACTCCTGGCCCAATTGCTGGGAATCTGACGTCTTTCACTAGTTCCCCCACCCCCCGAGCGGGGGGCGATGCCATGTGCACCATGGCCCGTAACACCTATGTTTTTCCTGACAACCGCTGCAAAAATTACCGGGCTTTTGTTTCCCTCTCCACTACTGACACCATTGCCAACATGCCGACCAACTATGGTATCCCGGCCAATCAACCGATCCATGGTCCCAACGGCACGGTGATTGCGCAAAATTGGCAGCAGTTAGCATCTGGGACACTCGAAACCTCACTTTTGGCTGCAGGGGTTACCAACCATGCAAACAACCAATTTTGGTCATTTTCTACTCAGCTAGGGGATTTTGATTCCGTTAGCTGCAACGGCGGATTAGATAGCACCAACTATTATCAAGGAACGTTTGGGGATCCGAATGGAGTGTTGGCAAATTGGAAATCTCACAACGCGGTCAGCTGCAACAACTCCAAGTATGTCTTGTGTGTTTGTTTCTAGTGCGTTTTGCCGTGTCATGGCGTCCCAGTCATGTTGCCGTCGCACAGTGGATGCGCCGTGCCAGCAAGACCATGCGCCCATAACCAAACCCAGTGCGCTACTATTTTTTAGTCCTCGCATTGCCGATCTATGCCGCACCGCTCCAGCCCGGTGAGCGCTATGATCTGGAGCTAGAAGACGGCAGCCGCATCCGAAACGCCATTTACCGCGGCAAAAAGGCCGGGTGGGAACATTTTGAGCTGAGCTCAGGGCTCATCCAACTCAAGTCGTTTCAGGTGCTGCAAAAGCAAGAGGTGCAAAAGCCAATGCAGCAAAAGCCAAAATCTACCCCATGGCTCCTGGCGCTCCAGGCAGGATACTATTTACCGATGAACCAGCCACACCTGGGTTTTCGCTCAGGGCTTGGCATGGCATTGGCAGCAAGCCTGCCCATTGCCGATAATCCACTCCTGCCGCGGCTGGCCCTAAAGGCAGGGTTTAGCCGTTATTCGGGCAGCCGTGCCTTGCTTTCAGGGCCTGAGATTACCTTTGGACCCGGCTGGATTTTTTTCCTCGATAGCAAAAATCGGCTTTTTATGCAGTTTACTTTAACTTCAGGCATTGCCTTCTATCAGCTTTTGAATCTCAGCCTCGAGCAGACCTATAACCAAAGCACGTTTTTGGCGACGGGTGATATAGGATTTGGCCTCCGCTTTGGCCGTTGGGGAATATTATTAGGGTATATGCAGAATTTTGTTTATGACAGGAATTTACCACTCACGTTTGGCAACTTCCACTTTGCTGCCACCTATTTTGGAGGGGAGTTATGAGAAAACATGTGCTATTTAGCATAATCGTAGCCTTGCTTTCGGGCTGTGGTGAAAATATCGACAAGGCTTTGCTCGAAAAAAAGCGCGCCGCAGCACCCCCGCCGCCCGAACCACCCCCGCTCATCGACAGCGGCCACGGCGGCGAAGAGCCGGATCCCGAACCCCCACCACCAGGAGATTCTGGCGAAACCGGCGGGCCGCCGGTGGAGACCAGCACGCTGCAGGCGATCCCCTCAGGCCACATCGGGGCAATGGGAGTCTATGTGCCGCAGCAGGTGGTAGGGTTGCGCGGAAAAATGGTGGCGCTTGGCGCAGGCCACGGCTGGCGCGGACGGACCAGCTCGGAAAGCCCCGGCAAACGCCTGCAGCGGCCTTGGGTATGGTCTTCTGGGGGCTATACTTATTCTTCTGCCTATACATCCCCTGTGAACCAGTGGGCGATTGTCGAGGACTACCTCAACTCCGAAATCACCTGGTATTTGAACCAGTACCTGCGCAACGCGGGGGCTGAAACCACCCTTGTGCGCGAACTCGCCCGCCAGCCCAATGAGGTCAAGGTCTGCCCTGGTGCAACTGGCTATGCGCAAAGCGGCGCTACTTTCCATACCAGCACCAACGACTCGGCACAGGCAGGCCAACTTTGCACGAGCGGCACTAAATACCGCTATGTCTATGGGGACAATGCCGGCAATGGCAATTTTAGCTACACTGTCAACGTCTCTGCCAGCGGTTATTATCCCGTCTATTACCATTAC
>JANWWX010000117.1 GCA_025057195.1 Leptospiraceae bacterium
ATATCGGAGAGATTTGAGATCCTAGCGCAGATCTATCTCGATCAAGCATTTCCTTTTTATGGTGAGGAATTGGAGGAGATAGGAGATTAACCAGCGCAGGAATTTTTTGCACTAAGCCAATGCCGTAACTACCCAATTTGGTTGAAACGACCCTGGTGCACCCCAATCTGGCTGTAACGCCCAAAGTTTTAGTTTTCTCTATGTCTAGCGAAGAAATCCAAAGCAGAATCACTACAGCGGCAAGTGGAAGGGCATTAGTTCACGGATTTCCTCGCTGTTGCGCGCTTTTTCCTCAAGGCGATAGAGCTCTGCGTAAAACGCAAGCGCTATTTTGGTGAATAAAACGGTGTAGTGGAATACCATCGCAAAACTTCGATACCACAATCTGGGCAAAGGCTCCGTTAGCAACATGCTATGCGGTAGTGCACAGTGAAAAAATTTCCCGAAAAAACTTTGAGCGCTTTTGCATAGAACTCTGCGCTTCTGAGGTTTTGTATTATTTGCAGCAATACTTGGGTTTTACTGCCAATCGGAGAATTGCAATTTTCCGCCTGTTGCAAATGCCAAAACTGCCGGAGTGCAACTACCCACCTTGCTGGCAAAACCGGTGTACACGCCTTTTGCATTCGAGGGAGATTTCTTTGCCCTTTTTTCTCGGATTGAACCGCAGTTTGAGCAATGCTTTCTTTTGGAATCGCTCGGGGAGCATAACTATGATTCCCGCTATTCGGTAATCGGTTTTGCCCCGGAATTTGTGGTTGTCGGTAAACCTGACCAGGCAATCATTTTAAGTCCACAAGGCCAACAAGAGCTGCAGTGCAACAATCCCTACTATTTCCTGCGCACACTGCTGCCACAGGCGGTTTTCTCGCGCCACTATGCGGGTGGCCTTGTCGGTTACCTTGGCTATGATGCGGCGAATTTTTTCGAGCCGACATTGCGGATTTCTTTCCATAAAGACTTTCCACCCTTTGTGATGGGCTATTTCACCGATGGTCTGCTTTATGACAAGATGACCGGCGAGGCAACGTATTTTTATTTCCATCGTGATCGCCGAGAGGAGCTGATGGCAGCACTCGCTACACCTAAGAAAGTCGGTGAGACTTCAGTATATTTGCGCGGGCAATCGAAACAGCGCGCACAACACGCAGCGATGGTTGCCGAAGCACGCGAGGAAATACTCGCCGGCAATACTTTCCAGGTACAGATCGGATTGAGCGAACACTACCAGATACGTGGCGATTGGCTCAACGTCTATGCTGAGCTGCGCCGGATCAATCCATCCCCGCACATGTACTTCATGAAATTCACGCTTGCGGGCAAAACATTGCGCCTGGTTGGCGCCAGCCCAGAGCTGCTTTACCGGCAACGCCAGGGAGAAATGGAAACTTTCCCGTTAGCCGGGACCACACGGCGCGGCGCCACGGCAGAGGAAGACCAGCTTTTAATCCGTGAGCTACTTTCTAGTCCAAAAGAAATTGCCGAACACAACATGCTCGTCGATCTCCACCGCAACGATTTAGGGCGGGTGGCACGTTATGGCACGGTCAAGGTGAGGCGCATATTTGACATTAAGAAATTTTCTCATGTGCAGCATATCTCAAGCGAGGTAGTGGGCATCCTTGCTCCAGGCCAGGACATGTTTACGGCGCTAGCTTCAGTTTTTCCGGCGGGTACCCTTTCCGGCGCCCCTAAGATTGAATCGATGAAAATCATCGACCGCATTGAGAAAGAACCCCGTGGACCTTATGGTGGGGCCGTGGGGCACTTTGGTTTCAACGGCGACTGCACATTTGCTATTCCCATCCGAACGATCTTTGGTGTCGATGACCATGCTTTCATCCGTGCCTCTGGTGGTATCGTCTATGATTCTACTGCCGAAGGCGAATACCAAGAGATACAAAACAAACTTGCGGCGACGCGACAGGCTTTGGCACGTTTCATGCCATCTGGAAAAAGTGCATGAAAATCCTATTAGTGGATAACTACGATTCTTTCACCTATAACCTTTACCAGTACATGGGTGAGGTGTTGGAAGAAGCAGGGGTGCCGTTCCAAATTGATGTTGTGCGCAACGACGAGAGACCTTACTCAGAGTTGCAAGTGCCCAACTACGATCGGGTTGTCATCTCTCCCGGTCCAGGCAACCCAGCAGACCCGCACTACTTTGGGGTATGCACACAGATCTTGCGCAATCCGTCACCAAAGCAGCGTATCTTGGGTGTCTGCCTGGGGATGCAGGGAATGGCATATGCTTACGGGGGTCGGGTGGTGCGTGCGGTAGTGCCCATGCACGGCAAGACTTCAGCCATAAAGCACGATGGCCAAGGTGTCTTTCGGGACTTACCACAGGGCATTGAAGTAATGCGCTACCATAGTCTGGTTGTCGAGGAATCCACATTGCCAGATTGTTTTACAATAACAGCTTCAACCCTAATGGCCCCCCATGAGATCATGGGCATTCGCCACAAGACACTCCCCCTCGAAGGCATCCAGTTCCACCCCGAGTCATTCGCAACGGAAGGGGGAAAAAAGATGCTTTATAATTTCCTTTTAGCCGAGCCTTGAGCGGTTTGGTGGGATGAAATTACGCGGTGATTTCCTCAGCGTTTTGGACACCCTCTACGGTGAGCAATTCTTTGAGGATGTTTTGCAGGTGCTCCTCGGAGTCGATTTCGATGACAAAGCGGTCGCAGATGGTACCGACCTGTGAGGTGGTCGCATTGGCCTCAAGGATGTTGGCGCCGCTTTGCGCTAATTGCTTGACCAAGTCGAGATAGATTTGCGGCCGATCGATGCCACGGATTTCTATAGTCGCTGTGCGCCCAGTGCTCTCGCCCAACCAGCGCAGAGGGACAAGGCGCTCAGATTGGTCGGGATGAACACTGAGTTCCACCAGCGAGGGGCAGCCTTTCTTGTGCACAGAAACAGCGCCTAACCGAGAGACAAAACCAATGATGCTATCGGGGGGCATGGGATTGCAGCACTGTGCAAAACGTACCTCAAACTGTGTCTCTCCCTGCCATTCGATCTTTCGCTCCAAAGGTGCGGCTGGAGCAACCCGCGGTTTTACTGGCCGTGCTGCCCGATTTTCTAACAGCGCTTTTTTCTCTTCCGATTTTTCAGTTCGGTCGGTGGTTACTCCCTGTTGGCGGCGGAAATAGGCACGCAGCTTGGCCCGTGCATGCGGTGTTTTGAGGAAATTAAACCAGTTGAGTGAGGGTTTTACCCTCGGATCGGTGATGATTTCCACCTGATCGCCGCTTTTGAGTTGGGTGCGGATGCTGACGAGGCGATCCCCAATCCGGGCGCCTGCACAGTGTAGTCCAATCTCCGTGTGGACGCGGAACGCAAAATCGAGCACCGTGGAGTGCTCTGGCAATGTAAAAATCTTTCCCTTGGGAGAAATAACATAAACTTCATTGCTCTCGCTGAGGTTGCTGACCAACTCTTGGTAAAACTCTCCCGAGTCGGTTTCCTCACCGGCATCCGCCATGTCTCTTAAGTCGCGCGGTATCTCGAAAGACTTCGGTGTACCTGCCTTCTCTTTATACGCCCAGTGCGAGGCTATACCGAACTCCGAAACGCGGTGCATTTGCCAAGTGCGGATTTGTACTTCCACCATTTGTCCGCCGGGACCGATGACGGTTGTGTGCAGGCTCTGATAACCGTTGGATTTCGGCACGGAGATGTAGTCCTTAAAACGGCCTGCAACCGGTGTCCACAGCGTATGCACTAGCCCCAGCACAGTATAGCATTCTGGCACCGTGTCCACCAATACACGCACGCCAGTGAGATCGTAGATCTCCTCAAAACTCTTTTTCTGTTCCCGCATCTTGTGGTAGATGGAATAAAAGTGCTTGGAGCGTCCCTCGACCGTGGCTTTTACTTTATGTTCTTTAAGATGCCGGGAAAGCAGTGCCATCACCATTGCGACACGCTCATCGCGTTGGGCCTTCTTTTCCGCCACCCGCTCCTTGATGTAGGCGTATGCTGTGCGATCAAGGTGGTAGAGCGCAAGGTCCTCAAGTTCCGATTTAATCTTGTAAATACCAAGCCTTCCTGCCAAAGGGGCGTAGATCTCCAGTACCTCGCGCGCAATCTGCATGCCTTTGGCGATTGAGTGGAAGCCCAGAGTGCGCATGTTGTGGAGCTTGTCGGCAAGTTTGATCAAAATCACCCGGCTATCCCGGATGGTAGCCAAAATCATCCGCCTTATGTTGAGTGCCTGCTTGCTTTCCGCACTCTGCGTTTTGAGCACCGAGATTTTCGTGACTGACTCTACCAAATACGAGATGGTCTCGCCAAACTCCTGACGCAAATAATCAGCTTTGATGGCGGTATCTTCTAAGACGTCGTGTAGCAAGCCGGCACAAATCACTTCGTGGTCTAGTCCCAATTCGGCCAAAATGTGCGCCACTGCTAACGGGTGTATTATGTATGGCTCTCCAGAGAGCCGCTTTTGAAATTTATGGGCATCTTCAGCAAGTAGGTATGCCTTTTTGACTAAAGCTTTTTGCGCACGTGTAGTATAGGAGGGCAGACTCGCCAGAAGCGTGGCCAGGCTCTGCTCGCCGTTGCTGCGGCTGGAGCTACGCGATAGTAGCGGCACCTGCATGGGGACAGCCTGAGGAAGCAGGTTTTTGGTGCAATAATTTTTCACATGGCAGCGCACCGTAAGCACCCAAGCAAGGGTT
>JANWWX010000118.1 GCA_025057195.1 Leptospiraceae bacterium
AGAACTTGACGCCAAAACCACGCCTGCCCTTAAGCAGAAATTAGAGCTATTGCTGTCGCAAGGTATCACTGGCATCGTGATCGATTGTGCGGGACTGACGTACATTGCCTCTGCTGGCATCGGTGCGATCAATGCCACTTTCAAAGCGTTGCAGGAAAAGGGTGGTAAACTGGTGTTGTCGGGACCTTTGTCGCAACAGGTACGCGACACAATGGATCTGCTCTATCTCACCAAGCGTGTGCCAGTTTATAATTCCGCCGCCGAAGGCGAACAGAATGTTTAACTATCTTGCGCACCGAGATAACACTGCGAATATCTGGTGATTTAGCCGAGCTGAAGGGCGTGCGCGACGCTGTGAGCACTTTCCTCAACTCGGCAAAGCAGCTCGGCCAAGCGGGGGGCATTAACCCGATTTTGCAAAGCCGCATTGTGCTTGCGATTGATGAAGCGGTCGCCAACATCATCGAGCATGGCTTTCCCGAGCCAGGGTCGTTGGCTAACGCACAGATCCACTTGACCATGCGGCACGACGCCGACAGCCTGGAATTTGAGATCCGCGACAATGGGATTCCGTTTAACCCACTCGAGAAGAAAAGCAATGTCGAGCTATACTACGAAGAAGGCTTAGAGGGGGGGATTGGACTTCTTGCGCTCACCGCACTTGACTGCCAATACGAGCGCAGCGCAGACCAAAACATCTTGCGCATCCGTCGCCCATTAGATAAGGCAAGTACATGAAAGGGTTATGGCATAAAATCCTGCCGCACATCGCGCCGGGGATCCGCGCCAAGCTGACAATTTTCACGTTATTTTTTGTCACAGCGCTGATTATCGCAGGTTTTGTTTTCAGCTACTTCAGCCAAAAGTCTGATCTGGAAGCCTCGTTCCGTAAAGAAGTGCGTGCGCCGGAGGAAACTGTCAGCGCGCACGTGGCAGATCTGCACCGCTTTACGCAGGGCTTGATCCAATTGGAGACCTTCCGCATCCGGTTGAAAGAAAAAACTGCTGCGGCGCGTGCATACCAAAAAGTCGTCCAAGTGCGTGAGGAATCGTTGGCCAACGCCTGGCGTAGTTTCATCAGTACATTTGGCGCCCGTGTGCAATATTCATACCAAACCCGCCGCTACGATACCTACTACAGTACCTATTTGACCCAGAAAAACTTGCAGGTGTTTGAAAACCAGCTTTTTTCGGCAATCGCTGTGGCGCTTGGCCGCCCACCAGAGCCGGCGCTCCTCAAGCGCTGGCAGAATCTTGCCGCCAAAGTAGCGGCGGCCGAAATGGCAGCAGCCGCGCTGGAGGAGAAAAATACCAACCGGCAAAACGAGCGCGAGATCAGCCGCCACCGCAACCAAGCACGGGACTACCGCGCCTTATTGATGGGGGATCTTGGGCGCACGTTTGACGGCAACTTGCAGACCCAACTGGACCGCATGCAGTTTGAGCGCCAGACCATCCGCATCCTTTCTTATGGCACAGAACTCGAGCACTTGCCGCACGACACTGGAAAAAAAACCGCGGCGTTAAAATTGCCACACCCACTGCTCGATACCGGGCTGCGGGGGGTGGCAGATAGCCCGGAAAATTGGGCACTTTTGCGCAGTCCTGATTTCAGTAATTATGTGCACAGGGTTTTTGCCGCCCCGGAAAAATATTTTTACACTGCGGCAGAACCACAGGGGCAGGAAATCCGCTTGGCCCAGCAATGGTTGGAAGTACGCTTCGTGCCCGTGCCAATCCAGGTGGCGGTGGTGGAGCGCGCGCGACGCATCCGGCAAATGGCGCCCACGCTTCCTGCTGAATTCGTTGAGACGGAAAAGCGCTTTTGCGAGGAGCTAAAGACTATCGCAGAGAAAAAGACCGCACGCTTTGAAGCATTGCGCAGCAAAGGCATCCCACCTTTCAAAGATGCAGAATACATGGCACTATCGCGTGACTACCGAGGGATAGTGGCGCGGCGCGATGCGGCATTGCGCAAACTCTTGAATTTTTCTGAACTCGAAAAGCAGCACTTCGCAGCACGGGCAGAAAAACTCAAAGCGGCAGAAAAGCATTTAAGCACCATAGAAAAGAAGATCAAAGAGCTGCAGTCGTTATTGCGCCTCGTCGCGCAGGGCAAGGCGCCACCCGAAACACCTTCTCCAGCAGAACTCGAAAACCAGATCGAATTGAGCCGCCAGCAGGCAGAGGCAGAACGCGCGCGCATCGCACGTCTCAAGTTGGAGCTCCAGTCGTACCTGCCGGCAGTGGATGACAGTGGCGAAGATGTTATACGGCTCGAAAAACTATTGCTGGCAGAATCGCTACTTTACCTGCGCGAAGCAGCCCTTTTTGGCCGGATTCGGCTGGCCTTCACAGCAGAGCAGGATGTCCTGCGCACTGAGCGACGGGATGCCAAGGCGCGCAATGAAAAATTGCAGCACTTTGCCGCCGTGCGCGAGTTCATCTATTCCGCGCGCACCGAAACGGAAATCCCTGTTGCCCGTGGCGCTACCTCTCCCTTGGCGGGAGGGGTTTTGGCGATGACGCGCTCGGAAGCGGAACAGCTGATGCACGCCTATGACACACGCCCACTGGTCGGCGAGGACTCGCTCGCACAACTGCTGCTCAATGAAAATATTGCGGGCTATAACTTTGTGGTGATCGACAAGACCGCGGGGCTTGAACGCATCTGGCAATCCACCCGGCGCCTGCTCTATTATTCTTCGGCGATTGCTGTTTTAGCCATCGTCGCGGCGTGGTATTTTTCGGGACTGGCGGTGCGTAGGATCCAGGCGCTCAGCGCCACGGCTGCACAAGTGCGCGAAGGCAATTTACAGGTGGTCTTTGAGTACCGTGGCTATGATGAACTGTCGCATTTGGGCCAAAGCCTCAATAGCATGGTCGAAGGCTTGCGTGAGCGTGAGGAGTTGCGCGGGGAGTTGCTGGCAGCCGAAGAAATCCAAAAACGGCTTTTACCTGCGGCGTTGCCCAAAAATCTTTCTGGCCGGGCAGATCTTGCTGGTTTTTACAAAGCCATGGTTGGAATTGGGGGTGACTATTTTGATTATATTGCGCTCGGCAATGATTTTGTTGCCCTTGCCATGGGCGATGTCTCCAACCACGGTGTCGGCCCAGCGCTGGTCATGGCGATCACCCGTTCGCAGCTCCATGCGGAACTACGCACGAAGAAAGAAATTTCTCTGAAAAATATTTTGCTCAAGCTCAACGAACAGCTTTATGCCGAAACTCCGGCCAATATTTTTGTCACGTTTTTTCTTGCGCTTTATAATTTGAAAACCGGAGAGCTGCAATATATCTCTGCTGGACACACGCGGCCGCTGCTTTACCGGCGCAGCAAAGGTGGCACGCGATTTCTTGAAGCCGGAGGCATGCCTTTGGGTATGGACGACAATGACTTTTTTGCCACGACCTTGTCGCAGCAGGCGCTGCAGCTTGCCCCCGGCGATATCTTTTTCCAGTACACCGACGGGCTAAGCGAGGCGATGGACAGCAACCGTGCGCAGTTTGGCTATGACCGCATTGGCGAAGAAGTGGCCCGCCATGCGTTGCTGCCGGCGGCTGGAATCCTGGATGGGTTAGTGGAGGCGCTTGAAAAATTCACCGGCGCACAGCTCAAGCAGCCGGGCCCCAGCAGTCTCAGCGACGACATCGCAATGGTTTGCCTAAAAAGGCTGCTTTAGGATATGCCTGACCAAAAGAACATGCCCTTCACCGGTGCGCAAAAAGCCGAGCTCATCCGCCGCGGCAACCAGCTTTTTAACGAGGGCAAATACTTTGAGGCTGGCCGCATTTTCCGTGCCGTGGGCTACAAGGATGGCCTAATCCGCCTTGGCGATTATTTCTTTTTTGATAAAAATTTGCCGTTGGTGGCGTATGGATTTTACCGCGACGCGCAGTACACACCAATGCTAGAACGCATCAAAAACAGTTTTGTCTTTGCGCTCAAATGCCTGCTCAGCGAGGGTGGACCCACTCCGGCCCGGCCTGCTGCCGAAAAGACGGAAGAAAGCCTCAAGGTGCGGCAGGCCAATCCCCCCGATTCTGGCAGCGTGCGGGAGACACGCGAACAAAAAATCGAGCGCACGTTGGCAATGCTGCGCCGCCTGCAGGCCAATAGCGGGCGCTGAAGGATAACCACCCAAGCATTTGTTTAAGAATTATGTCACATTTTGTATCCAATCCTCATGACAGCTAAGATGCCTGGAAAGGCGTTGAAAGCATCATCCACGAAATAGGCAAAAAGTTTTTTATCATCGAAGAAAAGACGTGGTGTAAAATCTTCAACAAGTTAGATTAGCTCGAACCCTTAAAGAAAAAATTTACCATTGCTCTTCCAAAAAACTGCAAGATAAATTGCTTTTTTATCGGCTTATGGCGCTGCCATCATGGAGTTATTTCGCGAGCGTTTATTAAAAAGCCCCGTATTGCACATTGATGAAACCACGGTGCAGGTGATGAACGAGGAAGGACAGGCAAATATTCCAAAATCTTATGCATGGACGCTATGCATGGACGCCAGTCGGCAAAGTGTTGCGGTTTATTACAAAAGAGCGCTTGCTTTTTGCGCAGAACTCTATCGCTTAGAGGCAAAAAATTTTTCCGAAAAACTGAAAAAATTCTGCGATTTTTGGGTATTTAATATATAGAGGGGCTTATGAACGAAAAACGCAAAACCAGCATCTCGCTG
>JANWWX010000119.1 GCA_025057195.1 Leptospiraceae bacterium
AGGGTAAACCGCGCTGCGCATTCTGCTGTATTTGTGTTTTGCGGCAGGCTGTAAAGAGCTTAGGATGGGTCCATGCTAATTTCTGTTGTGTTTCCGGTAATGGATTGGAGAGCGGTCCGTGCAGGAAAATAACGAGTGGCGAGGCTTGTTCCATCCTACCGTTTGGCGCTATTTTGAACGCACCTATGGTGTCCCCACCCCAATCCAAGAGAAAGCATGGCGGACACTGCATGCCATTTTTTCAGGAAAAGATAGCACGGCGCGGCATGCGCTGATCTTAGCTGCGACGGGGCAGGGGAAGACCCTGGCCGCATTCCTTGCGATCATCAATAGCCTCGTCTGCCGAGCAATAGCAGGAGAAAATATCCAGTTGGCGAAGATTCTTTATATCTCCCCGCTCAAGGCATTGGCACACGACATGGAAAAGAACCTAAGACAGCCACTGGCCGAAATTACTGCAGAATTACAAAAAGACGGAATAGTTATTCCAGAAATCCGAGCGTTGGTGCGCACGGGCGACAGCACCGCCGGGGAGCGGCGCAGGCTTTTTGCCTCGCCACCGCAGATTGTGGTCACCACGCCGGAATCGTTGTTCTTGCTTTTGACCAGCCAGAAGGGACGCGAGCTGCTGGCGCCAGTGGAAATCGTCGTCGTCGATGAAATCCACGCCTTGGCTGGCAACCGGCGCGGGGCGCATTTGTCGCTTTCGTTGGCGCGCTTGGAAGCCTTGCACCGGGATTATTGCACCGCGCGGGGGATCGAGTACCGCAAGCTCAGCCGCATCGGGATTTCGGCCACGGTGCGCCCGGCGGAGCGGGTCGCTTTTTTCTTAGCAGGGGAAGAGCCAATGGCCCTCTGTGAGGACCGCAGCGTCCGGCCGATGGAGATCCGGATGCTTTTGCCGCAGGAGGGACTGGGCACGGTGATGAGCGGCAGAAACTGGGAGGAAATCTACGCAGCACTGGCGCAGGAAATCAGCACGCGGCGCACGACGCTAATTTTTGCCAACAACCGTAGGCTGTGTGAGCGGCTGGCGCATGCTTTGGGGTTGATTTTGGGTAGCGAGCAGATTGCCACCCACCACAGCTCTCTTGCGTACGCCGAGCGCCGCCGCAGCGAGATGATGCTAAAAGAAGGCAGGCTGCGCGTGATGATCGCCACCAGTTCGCTGGAATTGGGAATTGACATCGGCACGGTTGATCTGGTGGTGCAGATTTCCTCACCGCGTTCGATCCATGCCTTTGTGCAGCGCGCGGGCCGTGCCGAACACCGTAAAGACGGTGTTTCGCGGATAATCTTGATACCACTCTCACGCGATGACCTGCGCGAATGCGTGGCGCTGGTGCGTGCGTTACGACACGGTATTCTTGAGGAGACGAAACTTGCAACCGCAGCGCTCGATGTTTTAGCGCAGCACGTTGTGGCCGAAGTAGCCGCCCGCAGTATCACAGAAGATGAGTTGTTTTCTATGCTCACCGCAGCGCCGATTTACCGCACGTTGGCGCGGCAAAAATTCCACAAAATCCTAAACATGCTCGATGAGGGCTATCACCCGCGTTTTGGCCAAAAGCGCCGCTACATTTTTTATGATCCGACCGACAGGACACTCCACGCCCGCCCGGGGGCGAAACTGGCCGCACTGCTCAATGCCGGTGCGATCCCGGAAAATTTTGAGTACGAAGTGATCGACACTGAAAATGGCATCTGCGTTGGCAGCGTGGGTGAAGACTTTGCGCTCGAATCGTTGCGCGGGGACGTTTTCATTTTAGGTAACCGCAAATGGCAGATCCAACAGGTTGTTGGGAACCGAATGCTCGTCTTGCCCGCGCCAGATAAATACCCCACTATACCGCTCTGGATTGTCGATGTGCCGGGACGCAGCGATGCGCTGAGCGCTGCGGTGGCAGAGCTCAACCTGCGTTTTCTGTCAGCGGCATCGCCGCAGCAGTTTGTCCAAGAGCTGGTGGCAGAAACTGGTCTCCCTAAACAGGCGATCGCCATTTTGGCTGAATATTTACACCGATCGCACATGGCCTTGGGCGTGCTCCCGCACCATCGGCAAATTGTCTTTGAGCGCTTTTTTGACGAGACGGGGAGCTGCCACATTGTGCTGCATTCTCCCTTTGGTACACAGATCCACCGCGCGTGGGGTTATGCACTGCGCAAACGGCTCTGCCGCAAGTTTAATTTTGAGCTGCAGGCTGCGGCCAGCGACGACGCGTTGATCTTGTCGTTCAGCCTGGCGCATAGCTTTCCGCTCGAGGAAATAGCACGTTATCTGCATTCGCAAAGTGTTTTGGAGTTTCTGCGCCAGGCAATCCTGGCAACCCCCCTTTGGGAAATCCGTTGGCGGTGGGTGGCATCGCGCGCGCTGGCGGTGCCGCGGCGTGGCTTAGCGGGCCGAGTGCCCACTCAGTGGCAAAAATCACAGGCACAGGATCTTTTGGCACTGGTCTTTCCGGATCAACTTGCTTGCGCCGAGAACCTGAGCGGCGAGCGCACCATCCCCAAACATCCCTTGGTCGAACAAACGCTGGAGGATTGCCTTGAGGAGGCAATGGATTGCCAAGGTCTTGTGGCGATTCTCCAGAAAATCGAAAAAGGGGAAATCCAGACCAGCTTTGTGGAATCCAATGAACCTTCGCTTTTGGCGTACGAAATCATCAACGCGCGCCCTTACGCCTTTTTGGACGATGCACCGATCGAAGAGCGGCGTAGCCGGGCAGTGCGCACGGGTCTTTTTTCGGAAACTTCTGGCATCAGCGATGCGGCAATGGCAGCCATCGCCGACGAGGCGTTTTATCCCCGAACCAATTTTGAAGAACTCCAGGATCTTTTGGTACAGCTTGCCGTTTTTCCCGAATCCCTCCTGATGCGTATTGCCAGCCCCGACCTCTTGGCGCTATTTTTCACACGCGGTAAAATAGCACTATTCGAGCAGCAACTTTTACCCGAAAGGTTTTATTACAGCGTTGCCCGGGCTGCTTTGGTGGAAAAGGCTTTTGCTGAAAATCCCAGCAGCGGTGCGAAAGAAAGCGATGAGGCATTGGATCGCATTGTGCTCGCACAGCTTGAGTTTTATGGACCAATCACAGTATCCGCCATGGCCCAAAAGATCCCTATTGGCCATGATGCGCTCTTTTCATCCATGCTGCGCCTCGAAAATAGCGGCAGTGTTTTTCGTTTTGAAAAAAATGGCGAGCTATTCTTTTGCGAGCGCTACCTTTACCACCGGCTACGTCGGCACCACCGTAAAACACTATCAGCACAAAAACCGGTGAGTGCACAGCAGTTTCTCAGTTTCGTGGTTGCCTGGCAGCATGCTGCCCCTGGCTATGGACTTTCCGGAGAAAATGCGCTCGGTGAAATCTTGCACCAACTTGCGGGTGTGGCATTATCCAGCGACGGTTGGAGTTTTGCGCTCGCGCGGCGCATCGCGCATTTCCGCGAAGAGGATTTGGAAAGACTCCTTTTAACTGGTGAGTTTTTTTGGTTTCACCCGCCACGCCCTAAAGGCCGCACCATCACCGAAAAGACGCGCTTCATGCTCCTTCCCCGCGCACTCTGGCCCGACCTCGCCCCCACCATGAATAGCGAAGGGCTTTGTGCTGATGCACAGCGGATTGCGCAGTACCTAAAAACACACGGTGCCTCTTTTCTGAGCGAGGTGCATGCCTCCGGTAAATTTTTCACCGAGCAGACATTGCGCGGAATACGCGAGTTGATCGCACGAGGGCTGGTCAGCTCGGATCAGTTTTTTGCGCTACGCCGGCTGTGGCAGCCTCGCCGTTTTGCTCCTCCTTTTCCGGCTGGTCGCTTCTTCCTCTTGCTGCCGCCTAATACCGAAGGGCAGAAGGCGCGCAGGGTGGCGGAAATGCTCCTGCAGCGTTTTGGCATTGTTTTCCGCCATGCCGCAGAGCTGGATTACTTTCGGTTGCCGTGGCCAGAACTTGTGCGTGAGTTGCGCCGTCTGGAGATGGCTGGCATTGTGCGCACAGGCTATTTTATCGAGGGTTTATGGGGTGAGCAATTTGCGCTGCCGCAGGCACTGGAACTACTTTATACAGTGCCAAAAGACCTGCAGCCAGAACCCCAAGACCCGTCTTACTTGGTGCGCCGGCTTTTTTATCACTTAGGTGTGCTGCCGCGTAGATTTCAATCACAAGAGAACAGCCCAATTGCCAGGGGGCACCGGGGACTTGTGCCTGAGCAAAATCCCCGGTGACTTACCGCTAAACTCTTTGTATATGCCTCACATCCCCTCAAAACGCCTTAAACACATACACCGCGCCGGAGTTCCCGGCAGAGTTATCCGGAGACGCCATGCCATCGGTATTAGTAATTGTTGTCTGGTTGGAATCCTCCAATCTTGCCCCGACAACAATTATCGAGCCGGAAATGGCGACGGAGTAGCCAAACTCATCATCGGCTTCTGCATTGGAGGCCTTGAGGTATGCGTCCTGGCTCCAGTTGCCACTTGAATCGCGCTTGAACACATAGACCGCGCCAGAGTTCGAGGCGGAGTTATCCATAGATGCCGCGCTATCGACATTGGTGATGGTTGTCTGGTTGGAGTCTTCCCAACGTGCCCCCACCACAATTGTCGAGCCCGAAATAGCCACTGACCAGCCAAACTGATCATTTGT
>JANWWX010000011.1 GCA_025057195.1 Leptospiraceae bacterium
AAAGGCACACGGTGCTGTGATAGCGACTAACCCTGCCAAGGTCCCATTCAACATCATGCCAAGCTCTGGTTTACCCAGCATCACCCAGGAGGTGGCTGTTGCGGCCAAAGCCCCTGCTGCAGCGGCGAGGTTGGTTGCCAAAAGAACGTGTGCCAGTCCCGAGCCATCACCGACACTCATGAAGCTGCCAGGGTTAAATCCAAACCATCCCAACCAGAGGATCAAGGTACCCAATGCCGCCGAGGTCATGTTGTGGCCAAGGATCGGCTTCACTTTACCGTCAGGTGTGTACTTACCCAGCCGTGGGCCGAGCACAATAACCCCTGCCAGGGCAGCCCACCCTCCGACACTATGCACCACGGTTGAGCCGGCAAAATCCCGGAAGTTGGCTGAACCTAACCAGCCACCGCCCCACGCCCAGTGTCCAGTGATCGGGTAGAGGAATGCGACCAGCAAGATGCTGAAGATGATGAATGAGTGGAATTTGATCCTCTCAGCAACAGCCCCCGAGACAATGGTGGCGGCAGTACCGGCAAAGACGAGCTGGAAGAAGAACTTCGCCGTCAGCGGAATTCCCGTCCAGTTCATGCTCTCATAGACACCTTTATAGGCATCGCCGACGGCAGGCGAGTTATCCGCACCGCTCAGGAGAAAGATGCCCTCGGTGCCAACAAAGTCATTTCCCTTGCCGAACATCAGTCCCCAGCCCACGACCCAAAAGGCGAGGGTAGAGAGGGCAAAAACGATGAAGTTTTTTGCCAGGATGTTCACTGTGTTCTTGCTACGGCAGAAGCCACTTTCGACCAGCGCAAAGCCAGCATTCATCCAGAAGACCAGGAAGCCAGCGATCAGGGTCCACAGCGTATCGAGCGCTATTCTTAAAGTACTCGCGTTGCTGGTGAGTTCCGACAGCTGCTTGCTGACATCTGGCACTGGCTGCTTGGTCTCTGCGGCAAAAAGCAGCGTGCTGCCCACTGCCACAAACGTGCATACCAATTTTATCATGTTTCCTCCTTAAAAAGAGTCGATTTTCCAGATCTGCTCCGGCAGAATCCGGTGTTCTGGCCAGATTCAGCAAACTTTGTGCCAAAATTTGGTGTTATGTTTTATTCTTTGAAGACGAAATAAACTGACAAAAGTAGGAAACAAAAGCCGACCACATGGTTCCAGCGCAAAGTCTCGGTGCGGAACACATAGACTGCGAAAAATGTAAAAACAATCAGTGAAATCGCCTCTTGCAGGATTTTGAGTTCAAAGAGGTTGAAGGGCCCGCCATAATGCACACTACCGATGCGGTTGGCCGGCACTTGGAAAGCGTACTCGGCGAGCGCAATTAGCCAGCTCAAGAAGACGATCGCATAAAGCGGGAGGTATTGGAAACGTGGGATTCGGTGTAACTGCAAATGGCCATACCATGCCAGTGTCATGAAGGCATTGGAGATAACCAGCAGAAAGATTGCCAGCAAACCGTTGGAAATCACGGCCGCCGGAAAAAACAGCAAACCAGAGTCGCTGTAAAGCGCTTCCGAGCCGGTAAACAGCCAAGCAAAGGTACAAAAAACACATGGTCAAATAAGGCTAGTGTTTTATGTAAAAACCCCTTAAGCCACAGCCCAGCAAAAAATTTCCAGAAAAACTGAAAAAATTCCGCGATTTTGTGGTATTTAATATATAGAGGGACTATGAAAACCAAAAACATGCATACCACCAGCGTCAGCCTGCCAGAAAAAGTCGCAGAACACTGGCAAAAACACCAACGCGAGATCATGCGCTTCGCCGCGCGTTTCTTGCGGCTCAAGATGCGCAACCCCATCCGTCGCGGCGTCACCCGCTCCTATAACGACGCCGAGGGACCGTACCGCATCGTCACCACCCGATTTACGCCGGAAGAGCACGACGCACTGCTTTGTGTCGCCTCGGCGCTGCGGGTGAGTGTCTCGTCGTTGGTTTATGGTCTGATCCTTTTGTGGCTGAAACCCGCGCGGCGGGCGCTGAAACGCTTTTTTGCGATTAACTATTACCAAGAGCCCTCGCGCTGGGACCCAGTCGCGGGCTATTTAGTCGAAAAACTCTTCTTCTGGCACTGGCGCGAGGGCGAAAAGCCCCCTTGGCAGGACATCCCCGAGGATTTGCGGGAATATATGCCTTTTGCAGGTTAACCGAAACGTCACTACAGGCCAAGAGCACAGGATAACTATTGAGTCTTTTGCGGCGATGTGGGGGAATAATGAAGTGGTTTGACTAGAACCGTCTTTAGTGAACACTCGAGCCAACCATGTTTCTGAATAACCAATGCTTGGGCGCTTACACGCGTAGCAATAAAAAACAAGACCTTTCCTCTGGATAGGAACCCAGCAATGGGATGGGTGTGTCTGGCGACTGGGCATTTCTAAATAACCAAGGTTGGTTACTTACCCAAAACACTCACAAACTATTGGTTAGGTGTTAGCCTTATCTTTAACGCCAAATCGCCTTGACCAGGAGTGACGTGGCCAGCGAAAGTAGGATGCCCAAAGAAAGCATCGCCGCCACCAGTGGGGGATTAAGGTTTTTTTGCATGGCGATAATCCCGCCGGTGATCATCGGCCCCATCGTGGCTTCAAGCACGACGATCTTGAGCAGGTCGCGGTTATAGTTCGCTGCGGAATAGACGGCAAAAACTAGCGCGGGCGCCAAAATGAGTTTATAACCTAGGCCGAATGCTAATTCGCGCGCAAAGCGCGACACCGCTTGCCACTGCCACTGCAATCCCACCGAGGTCAACGCCAGCGGTGCCAACGTATCGGCGAGCCGCTCGGCCACGGCATAGACCTGCTCCACCGGCCGTAGGTATTGGAAAACAAAGGCACAAAGCAGCGCGATGAACGGTGGAAACAAAAATAGATTGCGGAATGCCAAGCGGAGGCTAAATTCCCCGATGCGCAAAAAATCGACCAGAGGGATGACTAAAAGCGAAACCGTAAGGAACGTTCCCATCTGGTCGATGATGATGCCCACTGGCACGTATTGCCGGCCATAAAGCGCTTCGATGACCGGGATGCCGACAAACGAGGTATTGCCCAACCCTGCGGTGATCGCCAACGCCAGCGCGGTGTTGCGATCCCAAAACCGCAATTTTTCTAAAGCCAAAAATAGCACTGCTGAGACAATGAATACCAACCACGGCATCAGCGCTGCGGAGAAATAGGCCGTGGTCATTGGGATCACGCGCAGCGATTTGATGATCAGCGCCGGCAGTGATATGTAGATAATAAAGCTATTGAGGACAGTGTGTGCGTTTTCCGGGAAAATGCGGAAACGCCGCAAAAGCACGCCCGCAACGAAACAGACCAGGAGGACAAAAAGCGCAATCATGGTTTGTAGTCCTTTGCCCGGTCTAATTCGCGGCGAGCCTCGGCCAACTGTTCCGCCACAGCGTCGGGATGGGTTGAACCATAGCCTTGGCGCCGGCGTAGCGAGGACTCCGGTGTGAAAAAGCCCTCTGGTAATTCGAGGTCAAAGCCGGCAATTTGCCGCCAATCTTTTGCAGCCAAATCCTCCAGCCGCAAGTTATTGTCCTCAGCATAGCGGACGGCAGCTCCGGCAATGGCATGTGCCTCGCGGAACGGCAAGCCACGTTCGCGCACCAGGAAGTCGGCCAAGTCGGTTGCCAAGGCAAAGCCACGTGCTAAGTTTTCACGCACACGTGCCGGCTCAAAATGGATGTGGTGGAGGATTTCCATAAGCCCACGCAACCCCAACTTTACCTGGCGGATGCTATCAAAAAGATAGACCTTGTCTTCCTGCAGATCCCGATTATACGCCATCGGTTGTCCCTTAAGGTTAGTCAACAGAGCAACCAGGTTGCCGCACGTGCGCGCGCATTTGCCGCGCAAGAGCTCGGCGATGTCGGGGTTGCGTTTTTGCGGCATGATCGAAGAGCCAGTGGTCACCGCATCACCCAGCCGGACATAGCCAAACTCGGTGCTGCTATAAATGATGATGTCTTCGCAGAAACGCGAGATGTGCAAAAAAATCCTTACTGCCAAGAAATGGTAGTTGAGCTGGTAGTCGCGGTTGGCGACAGCGTCAATGCTATTGGGATAGGGAGCTTGAAATCCCAAATCCTTGGCCGTGCGCTGGCGATCGATCGCATAGTTAGGCCCGCCCAAGGCTGCTGCGCCCAGAGGGCAAAAGCGCAGCGAGTTCAGCGTAAAGTCCAAAAATTCGAGGTCGCGCCAAAACTGCCAAAAATACGCCAAAAGGTAATGCGCCAAAAGCACGGGCTGTGCAATCTGCAGGTGGGTATAGCCAATCCATAGTGTCTCTTGGTGCTTTTGTGCCAGCCCGATGAATGTTTCAAGAAGTGCCAACAAATCGCTGCGGTGTTCTAGCAGGGCTTCGCGCACATAGAGGTGTGTGTCCACGGCGACCTGGTCGTTGCGCGAGCGGGCAGTGTGCAATTTTTTCCCGGCGTCGCCGATGAGCTCAGTCAGCCGCAGCTCGATGTGCGTGTGGATGTCCTCAAGCTGTGCGGAAAAAGATAGCTTACCCTCTGTAATTTCTTGCGCAATTTGTTTTAGTCCCTGCTCAATTGCCTCCAGCTCCGACGGTGTGAGAATCCCACACTGCGCCAGCATACGCGCGTGCGCCAGCGATGCTCTGATGTCGGCCTGGTAGAGCACATAGTCGAAGGAGATCGATTCGGAAATTTCCTCACTGGTGCGTGACGCGGCCTCACTAAAACGGCCGTGCCAGAGTTTTTTTTGCGCCATGTCAGAGCGCAAGCCGAGCAAGACCCCGCTCGCGCAGGTAGCGTGGGTAGAGCTCGTAAAGCGGTTCCAAAAGCGGCAAAAGCTGCATCGCGCGCGGCAAGTTGCCTTTGGGAATCACCTCCTTGCGGCCCAAAGCCTGCATCAGGTTGACTTGGCCATGCCAAAAATAGTGCGCCACGTCGGCCGGTAGCGTGAATTCGACTTCGGGATCAAAGCGGCGCGCGGCATCGCCGATTAAGATCTGTTGTTCTTTGTCATCGGTTGAACCGTCGAGCGCAATTGCGGCATCAGGGTGGGTGTAGTTGAAGCGTACTTTTAATCCAGAATTTTTTAGTGGGTGGAAAAGTTGTGGGTCAGCCTGCACCTTACGGAAGTAGGTACCCAGGATGTCATAGACTGCTTCCTCGTCTTTGAAAATATTGCGCAGCTTACGCGTGGCAGTGGCACTGCGTGCGGCCTTTAGTTCCGCGCGCGAAACGGGGATCGGTCGCAATTCTTGCTCGTAAGCACGGCGCACGATATCCCGCACTCCCTCCGCGGTCACCGGCACAGGGTTGTTGAGGATCGCCCCATCTTCCATGGCGGTGCGCACTACCTGCTCCAGTTTGGCCAGGCCATCTTTGACTCCAGCTTCGCGCAAATTCAGCGCATGGCCGGAGAGGGCTGCCAGCTTTTGGTTCAAGGCACGGAGTTTATTTTCGAGCGATTGCGCACGTTGCCGCACCAACCATTCATCCACTAAATTGAGTTGTGCCAATGCCTGGTTGAGGGTGAAGTTATCCCAGCGCGCAGCCAGTCGTGCTAGTTCTTGCACCGGATAAAAACTGCTTTCGCCAAAAATCTGCGCAATGCGTGCATAGCGGCCACTGGCTGCATCCAGGTTATACTCCACACTAAAAGGCAAGATGATGCTATTGGCCAAACCATGTGGGATATGGTACACCCCGCCCAGGGCATGGCTGATGCCGTGGACAATCCCGACTCCGGTGTGGTTGAACGCCACCCCCGCAATGAAGGACGCTGTGAGCATCGCTCCGCGTGCATTCAGATCGTCGGGGACGGCAACCGCCTGCAGGATATTCTGCACAATGAGTTCGATGGCATAAAGCGCCAGCGCGTCGGAGACAGGATTGTTGACAGTGCCAACATAGCACTCGATGGCATGGGTGAGCGCATCCATTCCGGTGGCCGCGGTCACTTTGCCGGGCATGGTGGCGGTCATCTCCGGATCCAGGATCGCCACATCGGGCAGGAAGGCGTCTTCGGCAAAAGGCAGCTTCACTGCTTTTGCTTCGTCGGTGATCACAGCAAACTGCGTAGCCTCCGAGCCTGTGCCAGCGGTCGTGGGAATGGCAATCCACGGCAAAAGCCGTCCTTTGATGAGCTGTGCACCCATGTGCTTTTCGAGCGGTCCGCCTTTGACCATGAGTAGGTTGATGACTTTGGCTGAATCCAGCACCGAACCACCGCCGACCGCAAGCAGCATGTCGCATTTTTCTTTTTTGCCGAGCTCTGCCGCTTCGCTGACCACGTGCACCTCGCTATTGGGCGGCACATTGTCATAAATGGCGGCGATGCTGAAGGGAGCACCAGCAAGCCCCTCGCGGATTTTGGCAACCAAACCCGCTGCTTGGATGGTCTTATCTGTCACGAGCAGCGCCCGCTGGCCGGGGAAATCGGGCAATTCCTCCGCTAAGCGGGAAGCAAGGCCAATGCCATATTTCACCCGCGTGGGCAGGAAAAAGTGGTAGAATTCGGGCAGCATGTGGTAGTTCTGTGCTTTTTAGTGTCCCCGGCAAACGGATTTCTGCGATTTATGGTGCGGCCTCTAAGCGTTCTAGTTCGGTGTAGCGCAGCAAAAACTTGCGCGTTTTGCCATCGTCAAAAATGATATGGATCAAAGCGGAATCACCTTCACCCTCAATACGTAGCACTCGGCCAGCGCCGAAGACGTGGTGGCGTACCCGGTCACCGCGGGCAAAGCTGCCACTAGTATTGTTTTTGGGACGCAGGAAAAATGCCCATGGTGGTACCACTTGTGGTGGGATCTTTTTCACCATGCCTTCTACAAAGCGGTTATTATTTTTTTGGACGACCAAGCCTTCAGCGATCTCATGAAAAAAAGGAGAAATGTGGGATGCCTGTAAATAGCCCTGGCGCATGCGCCGCTGTGCTTGCGTGAAAAAGAGCCGATCGCGCGCGCGGGTGACCGCAACATAAAAAAGCCGCCTTTCTTCGCTGATGTCGCCGCTTTGCTCGGCCAAAAAATGCGGGAAAAGCTCCTCTTCGAAGCCGGCGACAATGACCGCACAAAACTCAAGGCCCTTGGCGTTGTGCACCGTCATCAGGTTGACCGCCTGATTTTTTTCGCTGCCCTCTTCGTTGCCATCGTCCGCGGTGTTCGAAGTCAGCAGTGTGATCTGCTGCAGGTAGTCGGCCAACGAGGGATTCGGACTTGTCGTTTGGTAACGGGCGAGCGAGTTGCGCAGCTCGGCGACATGCTCCAAGCGGGAGCTGCCCAACAGGCGATCTTCTTCCTCCCAGAGTTTCCTGAGCCCAGTTAGCTCCAAAAGCTCGTCCAGGAAAAGGGCTAAATCCATGCTCTCTGCACGTTTTCTTAGCTTGAGCAGGAGTTTGCCAAAACCCACTGCGGCTTCTTTGGCTTTTCCGCTGAGTGGATTTTTTTTCTCGTCTAAAAGCAGTTGGATGAAGTCGCTCTCGAGACTCTCTTCGCGGGCAGTAAAAATTTTTTCGATCGATTTATCCCCCAGCCCACGCGGTGGCAAATTGACTGCACGCACAAAGGCTGCCTCATCACTGCTATTGGTAATCAGCCGGAAATAGGCGAGCACATCTTTGATTTCCTTGCGCGCAAAAAACGACAATCCGCCATAGATACGGTAAGGGATTTTGGCTTCTAGCAGCGCCTCTTCAATCAGGCGTGACTGTGCGTTGGTGCGGTAAAGCACGGCGATTTCCCCGGCGGGGTACTCGCGCATCAATTCCCTCACCAGTTGCGCGATCTGTTTGGCTTCAGACGTGTCGTCGGGGGTGGTGTAAAGCACGGCCTTTTCGCCACCTTCCCGGCGGGTGAAAAGCCTTTTGGGCATGCGCTCAAAGTTATTGGCGATGACCGAATTGGCAATCTCGAGGATCACCTCGGTCGAGCGATAGTTCTCCTCCAGCTTGATGACCGCCGCGTCGGGAAAGTCACGGGCAAAATCGAGGATGTTGCGCACATCGGCGCCACGCCAGCCATAAATCGCCTGATCGTCGTCGCCGACCACGCACAGGTTGCGCTCGCGGGCTGCGACCAATTGCACAAAGCGGTATTGTGCGTAGTTGGTATCTTGGTATTCGTCGATCAGCCAAAAGGGATAGCGGTTCTGCCAGCGCTCCAATAGCTCTGGGTTTTTCTCAAAAAGAAAACATGGTAGCGAGATCAAGTCGGCAAAGTCCACGGCAAAAGACGCCTGTTTGCGCAATTCATAAAGTTGGTAGATTTCTGGTAGAAGCTCACCGAATTCGTAGCTATCGAGATCAATTGCTTCGCTCAGGTTTTGTGGCGTCACCAGCCGGTCTTTGAAAGAGGAAATCGTGTTGGCAAAATAGCGGCACTGTGTGCGGTTATATTTGCCGCTGAATTTTTCCATCACTGCCGTGATTGCCTGAAGCTGGTCTTCATCGTCCCAGACCGAAAAATTCTCTGGATAGCCAAAGTACTGTGCGTTCTGCCGCAAAAGATAAAGCCCCAGCGAATGGTACGTGCGCACTTGGCAATCGGCTCCGATGGGACCTGCAGTCTCAAGCAGGCGGGTACGCATTTCTCCCGCTGCTTTATTGGTGAAGGTGACAGCGGCGATGCGCCGCGGTGGGATTTTTTCCACATGGATCAGCCAGGCCATGCGGTGGATGATCGTGCGTGTCTTGCCCGAGCCTGCACCGGCCAGGATCAAAACCGGACCGTACGCTTTCTTCACAGCTTCGCGCTGTGGTTCATTGAGCGGCGCAAGCAGGATGTCTTGCCAGCTTTTTGCCATTTAAGCAAAAAGGATGTCCAAGGTTAAAGCCAGCATCACCGCCAGCATATAGACAATCGAGGCAAAGAAAGCCTTGCCATACTGTTCACGCCGGTAGATGCCGCGCACCGTCCTTACGATATAATAAAGCGACGCGATGCCACTCAGTATAAAATAGAGGACTCCATAGCCACCTGCCAGCCCCATGGCCAACGCCAGTGGCGGCAGCGATAGCCCGTAAATCAGGATGTAAAGCCGCGTGTAGTTGTCACCATAAACCACTGGCAACACCGGCACACCGCCTGCGGCATATTCTTGCGCTAGTTTCAGGCTTAGTACCCAAAAGTGCGCTGGCTGCCAAAACATCATGAAGATAAAAAGCAGCCAGATGTCTGCCGCAAAGCGGTCGCTGACACCATAGCCGCCGATGAGGACGGGCAGTGCGCCGGGCAGGCCACCGGCGATGGCGCCGAAAGGTCCTGTCCTTTTCAGGTAAAGTGTGTACCATACGGTGTAAGAGAGTATCGCGCAGGCGGTCAAAACTGCTGCCACATAGCGCGCCAAAAGCAGAAGCGGGACAAAAGACAGAGCAGCCATGCTGAGCGCAATTAGCCACAGCCATTTCTTACCGATTTGGTCAATGAGTTCAGTGCGCCAGCGGGTGCGCGGCATTTTTTTGTCCATTTCATAGTCGAGCAAGTTGTTGATCAGTGCAGAGGCCGCCGAGGAGAACGCCAGCGAAACGAGGATCGCACCAGTTTCCACAAGCGGCGGCACAAACCGGCGCGCCATCAGCATGCCCGTGAGCCCAGTGATGACGACGGTGAAGATGATGGTGCCTTTGGCCAGGCGGAGTAGCGCACGCACAAAGGAAAAACCGCAAACCGGGACAGCGTGGAAAGAAAAAGCACCAGCCGGCGGAAAATAGCCCAAAGAGTCTGCGCTACTTCTGCTTGCGCGGGGGGGACTTGGCTGGTGCTTCTTTGTCTTTGTCGCCGAAAACGAAAGTGTGTTCGACGTATTTTTTCATGATTGGCTCAGGGAAGGTCCAGCCGGCGATTTTATCCAATATGCACTTTTCCAAAACCTGGTTATGGAAATCAGAGGCTATCACCTCGGGCCTCTCCACTTTTCCTGAGGTGGTAATTTGCCAGTCCACCCGTATTTTGCCCTTCGGGTTGGTAGGCTTTGTGGCCAAAAATTCCGAGTAGCATGCCTGCAGCTCGGGATAGCCCTTCAAGATCCGGTTCTTTACCACTTTCGAGAGATACTGGTCTTGCGCTTTGCGAGAGTCACTCGGGTTGCTGCGGCTGAGCAATTCCATGATCTGTGCGTTTTGCCGGCGTGTTTCGAAAAATAGGTATGCTGCCACCGCGATTGCCAAGAACGCCACAGCATAAGGTAGTATCAGTTGCGATGAGGGTTTGCTACCATTGCCCATGACGGTTATGGCAAGGTGCTATTTTTCACCGTCAATAAAAATGCAGATTACGGACTTAGCCACTGCCATCCACAGCGCGCACAATGAAGTGGATGTTTTCGCGCCCCACAATCTCGACCGTGGTATTTTCGGCAATCTCACCCTCCACGCTGCGCGCAGACCAGGTGGTGCCTGAAAAGCGGATCCGCCCAGAAAAGTCATATGGTGTGATCTTGCTGACAGCCACCGCGTGTTGGCCAATCAGTAATTTTTCTTCATCGGCTTCGGCTTTTTCTGTATCTGAAGGATAAAAGCGGATAACCAATCGGCGCAGGGTGGCTAGCATCAAAAGCGAGCTCAGCACAAAAAACACCACCACCGACACGGGATCGTTCAGCCAACGGAGATAGATAGCACCACCGGTCAGAAGCGCACCCAAGCCAAGAAAGACCACCACCAGGCCGGGGATAAAGAATTCGAGTAAGATTAAAATAGCACCGGCGATGCACCAAAATAAATAGTCAAGCAGCATGCACCCGCAAATCCACCAGAAAGCATGATGGCAAGCAGAAAGCTAACTCACATTGAGCACGATTTTACCAAAGTGGCTGCCGCTTTTGAGGTATTGGATTGCCTCGGGTAGTTCCGCAAAATCAAAGAAGCGGTCGATTGCCGGCTTGAGTTTATGCGCGGCGATGGCACGGCACATGTCCTCGAACGCCTCGCGCCCACCGACGAGGATGCCCTGCACGCGCACGTTTTGCATCAGGATTGGCAAAAGATTGATTTCTTTCGAGCTGCCGGCCAAAATGCCGATCAGGCTGATCACGCCGTCCATGCGCACTGCACGGATCGATTGTTCGAGAGTGCCCGCCCCACCCACTTCGATGATGTGGTCTGCCCCCTGCATGTGGGTGATCTTGCGCACTTCCTTCGCCCATTCGGGTTTTTCCCGGTAGTTGATGAGATAGTCGGCGCCAAGCTCGGCAGCTTTTTTGAGTTTGTCGTGAGAGCTGGAGGTGGCGATGACGGTGCAGCCGAGCATTTTGGCGAACTGCAGCGCAAAGATCGAAACCCCACCGGTGCCCAATACCACCACCACGTCGCCGGGCTTCACTTGGTTCATGACCACCAGCGCCGACCAGGCAGTGAGCGCAGCGCACGGCAGCGTTGCCGCCTCGGCATAGCTCAGGTGGTCGGGAATGGCCACCGCCGCCCATTCGGGAACTTGCATGATGGTGCGCGCGGTGCCGTCGAGCGGCCCGCCCAAAGTGCTCTTGCGCAGGTCATCGCTTTTCGGGCGTTTGCCAATCCAGCTTTGCGAAAAGGTGGGCATCACGCGGTCACCCACCTGGAATCGGGTCACAGAGCTCCCCACTGCGATGACCTCGCCGGCGCCGTCCGAAAGTGGGATCAGCGGCAGCTTTTGCTTTGGGTTATATTGCCCACTGACCATGAGGTAGTCGCGGAAGTTGAGCGAAACGGCTTTGATCGCGATGCGGATCGAATAGGGGTCTAGTTCTGGCACGGCGCGCTCGCGCAGGTGCAGGTTTTCGACACCAAAGCCATTTTCAAGGACATGCGCGCGGCAAACGAGGTTAGCCATAAGCCGTTTTGGGCTGCAAAGACAGCATGTAAGGCAAAAAAATGTTGTACAAGTTGGCCCCTACTCGTCAAATAAGGCATGCGATTGGGAGTTTATATTGGCTTGGCGCTATCTTTTGCAGCCTGCAACAGTTACAATCTTTTGGACACTCTGGAAAAACCCGGCGCGGCCCGCGGTGGTGCCGGTGGGGATGGAGGGTCAGGTGGCGATGGCGGCGGAGCGCCCACCAGCTGTGGCAGCACCTGCCGCATCTTTGTCAGCCAAACTGCGGTGCCGGGCAACTTTGGCGGCCCGGCACAGGCCGACACAATTTGCATGAACGACGCCAACCGTCCGCCTGGCAACCGCATCTGGAAGGCGATGCTGGTCGATGGCACAACCCGCAAGGCGTGCAACAGCCCCACTTGTGGTGGCAATCCAGCAGAGCATTTGAACTGGGTGCTGCGGCCTTACACGCAGTACGTGCGGGTGGATGGCTTGCCGATCCAGGCCACTGTTTCTGCAGGGATATTTAATTTTGTTGGTGATTTAACAAATCCTATAAGCGCCGACTACTTAGAAGTTTGGACGGGTTTGCAGAACGATTGGGTTTCTGCAAGCAGCGGTGCAACTTGTCAGAACTGGAGCTCCAGCTCA
The DNA here is from genome assembly GCA_025057195.1 of Leptospiraceae bacterium. Lineage (GTDB taxonomy): Bacteria > Spirochaetota > Leptospiria > Turneriellales > Turneriellaceae > JANWWX01. The sequence goes on from JANWWX010000011.1 coordinate 12,436, forward strand.
GGATTTGAGCTTGGGAGCTATGGTAAGGCCAATCAAACTTCAAACGAGGCAATAAGAGCTATCGGTGCACTCAAGGAGTGTAACCTCAATTTGCGTTTCTACTGTGTCGAACAATAGCATATCCCCATGGAAAATGCCTCTTTAAATGAGGCAGCCAAATGCCTTGCCGCAGCACAGCAGCTCCTTTTCCTGAGCGGTGCCGGCATTTCGGCGGAAAGTGGGGTGCCCACGTTCCGCGGCAAGGATGGCTTGTGGCGCAATTACCGCGCCGAAGATCTGGCCACACCCGAAGCATTTGCCCGCAACCCCGCCCTGGTTTGGGAATGGTATAACTGGCGCAAAGCCCTGGTGGCGCAGTGCCAGCCCAACGCCGCCCATTTTGCAGTTGTGGAGCTTGCAAAACTTTTGCCGCACTGCCTTTTTGTCACCCAGAATGTCGATGGCCTGCACCGCGCAGCAGGGCTTGACAACGTCCTCGAAATGCACGGCAACCTCTACCGCACGCGCTGTACTGTGTGCGGTGCCCTCGAGGAAAAGCGGGAGGACGTCACACCCGAAGTGCGCTGCACACACTGCGGCGGTGTTCCCTTGCGCCCCGACGTGGTCTGGTTCGGCGAGGCAATACCACCCACAACCCTAAAAACGATTTATGACAAACTCAGCGTTGCCGATGCAATCCTGGTGGTGGGCACCTCCGGTACTGTCTATCCAGCAGCGGGTTTTGCTGTCGAGGTGCGCCGCCGCGGTGGCACCGTCATTGAAATCAACACCGAATCACCCCATGGGCACTACCCCAGGGATATCTTTTTGCAAGGCAAGGCGGGCACAGTTTTGCCGCAGCTCGTGGCGCAGCTCAAGTCGCAACTCCAAATAGCGTAGTAAACGCGCATTTCGGTGGACGACGCTGCTCGCTTTAGCAGACCTTCCCGTGGCAATCCTAGCGTTCTTGCTGCTTTTACTTTCTTTTTTAGCCCTCATTGTGCAGCTTGTGACCCCTTTGGTCATAAACTTGGTCATGATGGCCATTGTGCTCTTGGCTTTTGCTGTGGCTTGGCTCTACCTACGACGCCAGCGAAAGCATAGCCGATTCCCACTTTTTGCCAGCGCCAATTTGTTGTTGCAGCTGGTTTTTGTGGTGTTTAGTTTTGTGGTCTTTTTTATGGTAACGCTGCCCTACGAGCAGTCGGGCGACTCGCTCGCAGTGGTCGAGGGGCTGCGCAAAATCCTGGTGCGCCAAGGACTTTTACCGGAAGCGCAGCAGCAACGCACACCGCAACCAACTCCTAAGCCCGAGAAAAATTCAGAAAAATCACCCCAGGTGCAATTTTCCATTGAGGACAACCCCACTCAAGACGCTAAAGAGATGGGGGAACGCGAGCCATGATTTCCGTGCTCCGCGGTCTGGTCGTGTTTTATCTGCTCATTTTGCTGGTGCTCTCTCTCCTACCTTTGACAGGTTACTATGCGGCTGTCGGCGCTTTGCCTGTGATCGCAGGCTACCTTTACCCACACCTGACCGGCAAAACACAGGGATGGATCCGGCGAGGCACATTCCTTTTGGCGCTATTGGTGGTCCTTTTGGGTTTTGCTCTCAACTTCTTTTGTACTATTTACACCGCCTGGCGGATGGCAGAATTCCGCAAAAATTTGGATAGCGATAAAAAACGGATCTCGCAGGAAGTGGAGGCAGTGCGATGAATGCACCGGCCCTGGGCTTTTCGCCATCGCCGACACTCAAGCTTTCTATCTCTGGCTTGCGGGGTGTCTATCCAGATGACATCAGCCCAGACAAGTGGGTTGATTATGT
>JANWWX010000120.1 GCA_025057195.1 Leptospiraceae bacterium
CCAGGCGCTGGTTTTGGGCAAAACGCTGACACTCGAAATCAATTTGGACAAAAAGACTTTCGGCCTGCGCGAATACGATCCGAAACTTGAGCTCACCACAGATGCCGCGCTGCAGCAGTTGGCCGAGATCAAGCGCTACCGCAGCGACTGGGCACGTGACCGCGAGCGGGCGGCAGAAGAGCCAAAGCTGCCCAAACCCAAATGGATCTATCCACCGCGGCGGATCCCGACAGTGCTCACCAAAATTTTGAGCAGTTCAGGATTAGAACTTACTGGACCATTGCTTTTCATCCACTTTTATCCGACGGGCAATTCTGATTCGGTGATCCTGCAATTTGGCGAAACCAATCCTTACTATGTCTATATTCCGCGCTACAACCTTGCTCCAGTCTATCTGAACGAACTGACAGTTTTTGAGCGGCAAAAGATAGTGCGGCAATGACAAAAGCCAAAAGGCAAAAAAAGCACGGATTTACCCTCGTCGAGGTATTGATGGCGCTGGCCGTAACCGGTTCGGTTTCGGGGCTTATCATCGCCAGCATTGTCAACGCCATGGCGATGCGGCAAAAAGCGCTCAGCCTCAACAAAGCCGTGATTTTGGCCAAAAAGAAGATGCATGAAATCAAGGTGCTCAATAAAACCGACAGCGGCGAGGGGGATTTTCCCGAAATGCCTGGCTACCGCTACCGCTACACCATCCGCGAGCAGGAGCTCGATTTACAAAAAATTGCCGACGAGATGGGGGCAGGCAAGGCGGTCGCAGATAGCGCTGCAGCCAAATATTTCAAAGAGCGCACCAGTTCTGCCCGCAGCGCCACGGGATTGACCTTCAAGCTGCTCCATTTCCGGGTTGAAGTTTTTTGGAGCGAGCAGGATTCCTACGCGCTGGACTATTACCGCGGCTTGGGGATATGAAAACTAACCGTGCAATCCAAAGCCAGCGTGGCTTTACGCTGGTTGAGCTTTTGATAGTGATTGGCCTTTCGGGTTTTATTTTCGTGACCCTGATGGCCATTTACCTGCAAGTCAAAAAGCTGACTTACGAACAGACACGGGTGGCCAGCCAATCAGCCGCCGTCATCGACTTTGGTGTTGCCATCAGCTATGATTTGGCAAACTTGATCTTCGAAAAATACAACACACGCCAAGTGTTCTTGATCGAGCGTGAGTTACATGGCGGCAAACGCTTCGATGCCTTTGTCTTCCCCTCCGCAGCGCTTTATAGCAACCCATCGGTTTTGCAGTCGCGCAGTTTCATGGTCGCCTATTTCGTCGAGCGCGACCGCGACGGCCGCAACTATACTTTATACCGCAGCGAGGACATGTTTGTGGATCCGCGCAACCTTTATCGCGGCGTGCCAGTACCCATGGTGCGTTTTGTCGAGGAATTCAAGGTGGAAGGTTCCAACAACGGGGTGGATTTTGAAGAAGGTTGGGACTACCGCGTCAGGCGCCAGATCCCCCGCTACGTGCGCATCACGCTGCAATACCGGGTCAGCGAAACGAGCGATACCATAAGCACCTATACGATCGACGTGCGGCCACCGATCATGTGGAATTGATCACTGCCAAAGCTGCCAAAGTAGGGTATCGTTATGTTCCACTCCCTTGCGGGTGAGCCGCACGAGGTTGTGTCCGCATTTTTGGAGCAAACCCGCCCCAAGCGCCCGCTCCAGCCGCAGCGGAACTTCTTCTGCTGGCAAAAAGTGCCGTAACTGATTTGCAGCAAATGGCCTAAGCATCCGGATAAAACCAATTAAACCATCGCGCGGGTTGGCAGAAAGATCCTGCTGTGGTGCAGTGGAGGCCAGGTAATTTTCCAGTGAGCGTGGGTGGTAAAAACGGCGTCTGCCAGTGAAAGCATGTGCCGAAACCCCCAGCCCTAAATAAGGCCGGAAAGTCCAGTAAATGCGGTTGTGGATAGAGGCATAGCCCCTTTGGGCGAAGTTCGAAATTTCGTATTGCACCAAGCCCTGCTTTTTGAGCCAAGCCGTGATTTGGCGCAAAGCAGTAAGTTGTGCCTTTTCGTCAGGTGCGAGCTTTTGCCCGAGTGCAATTTGTTGCGAAAGTTGGGTTCCCGGCTCCACGGTGAGCTGGTAGAGCGAAATGTGTTTTGCCCCCGCAGAAAGGGCAAAGCTAATGTCGCGCTGCGTGCTTTCTGGTTTTTGCCCAGGAACACCGGTGATAAAATCCGCGCTATAATTCGTGAACCCTGCGTTGCGGATTTTTTGAAAGACGGTTTGGTATGCCCTAACGTGATAACTCCGCCCCAAGTAGTGGAGGATATTGGCATCGAGGCTCTGTAGGCCCACGCTGATGCGGTTGAGACCACAACGCCGCCAAGCGGAAAGCAATTCTTCGCCCAATGACTCGGGGTTCGCCTCGGCCGTGATTTCGGGATGCGGAATTTTTTGGGGAAAAAGCCGTAGGATTTCAGAGAGTAACTCCTGGAAGATAAAATCCGGGGCTTTCGATGGAGTGCCACCGCCAAAATAGACCGAGGCCAAAACAGCTTTAGGGGTATCTTCCAGCAGGCGCTCACGTTGCCAGGAGAGGTCGGCCAAAAGCCGGTTGAGGTAGCGGCGCCAAAATGCTGTTGGCACGTGGCGACGCGGCTGTGAAAAAAAGTCGCAATACGCGCATTTGGTATCGCAAAAAGGCAGGTGGACATAAATCCCGAAAAGGCGTGGCCGCGCTTTTTTCAATAGCAAAGCAGCGAATGGATTTGGGAAAATCCGGCACTGCGCAATTTCTCGCGCCCCGAAAGGAAGCCAAGTTCGATCATGAATAGCACGTGGCGGACCTCGGCGCCGCAGTCGCGCAAAAGGCAACAGGCTGCCGTGGCAGTGCCACCCGTGGCCAAAAGGTCGTCCACGACCGCAACGCGATCCCCGGGCTTCACCGCATCCTCATGCATCTCGATGGCATCAGTGCCATATTCCAGCTGGTAGGTTGCGCGCACTGTGCGCCAAGGCAGCTTCCCCGGTTTGCGCAGGAGGATGATGCCTGCGCCCAGTTTGCTCGCCAAGGCACTGGCAAAAATAAAGCCGCGCGATTCGATGCCGGCGACATAATTGAGCGCTTCATTTTTGAGCGGCTCATAGAGGGCTGCGATCACATCGTGGAAGAGTGAGCCATCCTGCAAAATGGGTGTGATGTCTTTGAATAAAATCCCGGGTTTGGGAAAATCTGGGATGTTGCGGATGCGCGCGTCGATCCTGCGGCCTAATTCGGTCATATTACTCTTCCTTAAAGCGGGCGATCTTGCAAACGCAGTTGGCCTGGCAGCAAATAATTTTTGACATAGTCAGTAATGCCTTCTTCGAGTGGCATCGGTTCCCAACGGATGCCGGCTGCCTGCAGCTTTTCCATCTTTGCCTCAGTGAAGTATTGGTAGCTGTGGACGAGCTCATCGGGCATTGGGATGTATTCGATCTTTTTTTCTTTGTCCATTGCTGCAAAAACCGCAGTTGCCAAATCGTTCCAGCTGCGGGCAGTTCCCGAGCCCATGTTAAAAATACCATAAACAGGTTTTTCTAAAAGCTCGGCTAAAGCCGCAACACAGTCTTTGACATAGACAAAGTCGCGCTTCTGCTCGCCGTCGCCGAATTCACTGCGGTACGAGCGGAAAAGCCGGACGCTGCCATGCGTGCGGATCTGGTGGAATGCCTTGAAAACAACGCTCGCCATCTCACCTTTGTGGTATTCGTTAGGACCATAGACATTGAAGAATTTGATGCCAGTAATGTGCTGTGTCCAGCCGTGCTGGATTGCAACTTCATCGAAAAGCTGCTTGGAGTAACCATAGCGGTTGATCGGGCGCAACGACAGCGTGGTCTGATCGTCGTCGGAAAAATCGCGCTCGCGCGCACCATAGGTCGCCCCACTCGAGGCATAGATGAAGCGGATGCCCTTTTCGAGCGCGTATTCCGCCAACGCCCGCGTGTATTGGTAGTTATTCGCGATGAGGTAGTCACCATCCGTTTCGGTGGTGGTGGAACAGGCGCCCAGATGGACGATGGCGCGGATCCCTGGATATTTGCTGGCCGACAAATTGGGCAGGAACTGTGCCTTGTGCACAAAATCGCGGTATTTCAAACCGACCAGGTTTTTCCACTTGACCGAGGTGCCAAGGCTATCCACGAGCAGGATGTCGCTTTCGCCGCGGGCGTTGAGCCAGGCAATGAAGGCACTACCAATGAATCCTGCCCCCCCAGTGACAACGAGCATGGTGCACCTTGCCATGCCAAACAGGGCGCAAAGCCTTATTGCATTCCTGTTGCCGACGCATGCTATTTTGCGAGATATTCCCTGTGGCCGTCTTAAAAATAAACCAAAAGCAACAGCTCCACCAGGTCCTCAACACCCTTTTAGGTAAAAGGCCTTGCTCGATTTTAGTTTCCGGAGCGGAGCATCCAGCTGGTTTCATTGCCTATAACCTGTTGGACGATGGGCCAGAAATAAAACTGCGCACCCAATTTCTGGACAATCCCGACGAGAGGCAGGTCCTGCTCCGGCACAATCGTAAAAAGTTTGTTGTCTATTGCAAATTTTTGTTGCGCAACGGGCCAACCGAAATCCTGCGCCCACACACTGTAGAAATTATTGAGGAAGTAAAAAC
>JANWWX010000121.1 GCA_025057195.1 Leptospiraceae bacterium
GCTAGATCTCGTGGTTTCAAAACCGGCAAAAGGCTGCCACATGAAATATGACACTTCTGTCATTTTTTATTGACGGGTTGTTGTGCCGCCTCCGGCTAAGTTATGGTGGAATTGAAAGGCAAAGTGGTCTTGATCACCGGGGCAGCCGGCGGGATTGGGCTGCACACGGCAGGCTTTTTCGCCGAGGCTGGCTGCCCGCTGGTTTTGACCGACCGCAACGCCGAGGCTTTGCACGAGGCAGAAGAGCGGCTCAAACGCCACAAGGTACCACTTTTTACTCGGGCAATGGACGCAACCGACCTTGCAGCAATCCAGGTTTTGCAGCGGGACGTGCTGGAACGGTTTGGCCGGGTCGATATCCTGATCAACAACGCGGGCATCGGCTTCAATGCCGAGATGGCCGACACCCCGCTCGAAAAATGGCAGCAGCTGATGGCGGTCAATTTCTGGGCAGCACTTTACCACATACATGTGTTCTTGCCGCAGATGCGGGAACGCCGCTCCGGGCACATTGTCAACATTTCGAGCGGGCAGGCGTTCTTCCGCGCACCGACCTGGGGAGCATACTCAGTGAGCAAGCTGGCAGTGGCGGCAATGTCAGAAATTTTTAGCGTGGAGTTAGCGCGCGACAACATCCGGGTAACAACGGTTTATCCTTTTTTGGTAAATACCGGATTTTACAATAACACCACAGCCACTTCGCTCGGAGAGCGGATCTTTTATAGCCTGTTGCCGCTCTATTCGCACGAGCCAGAAACCGTGGCGCGGAAAATTTTCGATGCGGTGCGCGAAGAAAAAGAGATCGAGATGGTGAGTCCGCTCAACCTGCTTTTCAAGTACGCGCGCGCGGTGTCCCCATTGGCTACAATAATGGATAAAAGCACGCTCAGTGTTATGTCGCAAAAGCAGATGGCATCTCTCGCCGACAATGCCTTGACTAACACCGTGCGGGATGCGATCAACGCCCTTTTTGCTGCCACTAAAACAGTGCTGCCAGAAAAAGGGTTCCGCATCCGTGAGGTCATGTCGGGTGAACATGAGTTCATCGCTGGCTTCGGCCCTCCCGGCAAACACTGTTTTGAGTTCCGCGCTGAATGGGGGCCGGATAGCCTTACCGATTTTTTGAACCCAGCGTCAGAAAAATTTTTACTCAGCACGCTGGAGGGCACGGTCACGGTGGGTGGCCTGTGTGAAAACATGCCGATGCAGGGCACGCTGCAGCTGCGCTATTTCCAAGACCAGAAAATCCGCTACGAGTTCGATTTTTGTGCGAACAATGAATCGTATCGTTTTATTGGGGAGAAAGTCCAAATCTATCCGTGGAATCTACCCTATTCCCACACCACCTGTTTTGGGGAAATCCGCAACTTGCGCACCGGGGAAACCATCTCGCGTTCGGTGTCGCATTTTGCGCTCGAGGCGCTGCCTGAGTTTTTGGGCTCGCTGCGTTTGGTTAGTTAATACTGCAACGGGGGCAAATCGCGCAGGATTTCGGCACGCGATTTGACGGGCTTTTCGCGGCGGCGTTCCTCGCTCGGTTTGGACAGGATCTCCTTGACATTCATCATGCGCGTGTAGGCATGCAGTGGATTCTGGCTGCTACTTTCTTCTTTGCTCGCCTCTTTACTCGGCCCTCTTTCGGCTGGCCGGACATAGGTGGAGCTCATGCCGCTTTGCAGCGCTTCCAGAGAAATGCGCGGCAAATTGAGCGTCTTCGCCTCCTCAGGATAGACATGGCGGACGAGGAATTCGGGTGGGTTTTCAATGCGCAACTCCATTAGCTTGACCTTTTCGCCGATCAGGTCATTGATTTGCTTTTCTGCTGCGATCTTCAGCGCATTGCGGTAAGAGCGCGAGCTATCAATACCGGCCACAAGCTTGTGGAGTTCGGCAATTTCCTGGTCGATCTGCTCTACCCGCTTAATGAGGTGGATGACTTTTACGGGCTGCATAGCCCACGCGCTGGCGGTGGCCATTTGCGGTCAAGCGCAATGGGAATTTCTGGTGTGGAATTATGTCGCCCAGGCGGGGTTGAGTTTTCCACACCTGTGGAAAACCTTGTGGATTTCTCACTGGTTTATGTCACTTTTTGAAACACGCATTATGGGAACATCATGCGCTTTTGGAAAAAAGCTTTAGCCTTTTTTTGCCTTTTGCCGCTGGGCTGGCAAAAAATCCGCTTTAGCAATTCTGCCATATCCCGATATTTGGGGTGATGCTACCATTGAATGCACTGCTCGCCGACAAAGCGGGGCTGGAAACGAAAAGCCCTACCCGCGGCAAGAAAGACGCTGCCAGCACCGATTTTGCCGCGCTGGTCGAAGCTGTACTGGGACAAGGAATCACGGCTGAAAATAAAACTGCCGGCGAGCTACTCCACAACAGCCCGCCAACTGACGCAGCGCAAGCGCAAAAAGCCGGGGATGCGCAAAAGCCGCTGCTTGAAAAGCCAGTAACAAAGACCGAAAGAGAGCCGGAAGCAACCGAAAAAGTACAAAAGACGCTGGGCAAGCAAAAAGCGCCGGCGCATAGTGACCAAATCCGTCCGCCCTCTTTCGCTGCACCTAAAATGGTGTTTGAGCAGGCCACGAAGCGCCCCAACAAAACCGTATCTAACATTACCTCTACAAAACCCCATACCGAAGAAAAAGTCTTTGTCTCCCACACTTTAGCCCTGCTGGAAAAGACGCCAGAGGTCGTGCTTTTGACCAGCGAGGGTTTGCGCAAGCTGGGGGAAAAAATCGGGCATTCGCTTTTGGCCAAAGTGCACGAAAAACTCAACGAGCGGAAAAACAGCAAACCGCATGGCATTCTGGAAGAGGCTAAAAAGCCAGAGCCCACCAAAGAGTTGGCTACCACCAAACTGCAAAAAACCGGTAGCAACGCTCCGGGTGTTATCCTTAACACCGAGGAAAAGATAACCCTCTCGGCGAAAAAACTGCAACGCCCTGTTTCACGTGAAACAGGGATTCCGGAAAAAGGCGCAGAACCCGAGCCACGGCTTGCGGCAGAAATCCAACCGCCGAAAAACAATAGCCCTGAAAGGCCACAGGCTGTGGTGTTGGGGCGCAGCATGCCACAGGTCGAAATAGCACCCCGCAGCGAGGTTCAGCCGCCACGGCCAGAGCTTGTACGCCAATTCCACGAGGTTTTTAACCGTGCACAGGTTTTGGTGCAAGATAGCCAAAACGCACAATTCAGTGTGCGGCTTTATCCGCGCGAACTTGGCCGCATGGAAATCGAACTGCGCCTTGTCGATGGTGAAATCCGTGGCAAAATCGTTGTCGCCAGTGAAGAGGTAAAAAACGAAATGCAGAACTTCCTCAAAAACCGGGAGGATTTCCACGGGGTGGAAATCGAGGTGCGCAGTGAAAATCGCAATGCGCACGCGCAACGCAGCCCGGACGAGCTCGAAGAAGAGAAGGTGCTACTCACAAAATTGATCACAGAGCGTGCAGCACAAGTCTATACCGCTGAGGAAATTTTGCGCAGTGGAGGCAATGCCCTTTATGCCTGAAATCGGAGCGGTCAGCAGCGAAGTTGTTCCCACACTGCGCCGCAAGCAGCCGGTGGATGGCCGCGGCCGGCCGGTGCCGGTACGCAAAAACGGTTATGATTCGCTTGATAAGAATAGTTTTCTTAAGCTCTTGGTGACACAACTTGCCAAACAAGACCCCACCAATCCGGTCAACGACCGCGAGTTCATCGCGCAGATGGCGCAGTTTTCCGCCCTCGAGCAGATGAATAACGTGGCCAACGCGATGCACAAACTGCGCAGCACACAGGCCAGTGAGCTGGTGGGAAAATGGGTCAAGGGACGCGACTTTGTCCACGACACGCCGGTGGAGGGTATTGCCACCCGCATTACGTACGATCGCAGTGGGGAAGTCTTTGTCAGCGTCGCCGGGCGGATGGTCAAACTCGACGACATCAGCGAGATCGCACAGCCGCAGGCGGCGACCGATGCCGCGCAGGCCGCCAAAAGCTACAGCGAAAATGCGCAAGCCCATGTTTCACGTGAAACAGTGGGGCAACGCATCGCACCAGTGAACACGAATCCTGCTATTATCGATAGCCAAAAGCATGGAATAAAAAATGGGGAGCAAAAACATACTCAAAAGGAGGAATAGACTATGATGCGCACACTTTATGCCGGAGTCTCCGGCCTTAAAAACCACCAGATCCGGATGGATGTCATCGGCAACAACATCTCGAACGTCAACACCACTGGCTTCAAAAGCGAGCGGGTCAACTTCCAAGACATGATCTCGCAGCTCATTGCGGGGGCGTCTGAACCGCGCGACAACGTTGGCGGTGTCAACCCCAAGCAGGTCGGACTTGGGGCAATGGTCGCCTCGATCGACAAACTGATGCACCAGGGCGCACTGCAGACCACGTCCAAAAATACTGATCTGGCTATCACCGGTGAGGGCTTCTTCATCTTAGCCGACGGCAACAAGCGCTTTTATACCCGCAACGGCAACTTCGACGTCGATAAGGACGGCTGGCTGGTCAATCCTGCCAACGG
>JANWWX010000122.1 GCA_025057195.1 Leptospiraceae bacterium
GCCTCGGCCGGATCGGCAAGGAAGTGGTCAAGCGTGCGCGCGGGCTCGGCATGCGCGTCTTGGGTTATGATCCCTATATCCCGGCGGAAAACTTGAGTTCGCTCGAGATAGAACTTGAGCCTTTGGAAAAAATCCTCCGTGAGGCAGATTTTATCACCGTCCATACACCACTTACTGATGCGACGCGCGGCCTCATCAACGAGCAAAACCTTTCTTTGCTAAAGCCAGGCGTGCGCTTGATCAACTGTGCACGTGGGGGCATCTATGATGAAGCTGCCTTAGTCAAAGGCATCCGTGCCGGCATCATCGCCGGTGCTGGATTGGATGTATTTGCCGTAGAGCCATTGCCACCAGATTCCGAACTCTACACGCTGGAAGAGGTCGTGCTGACACCGCATTTGGGGGCATCGACCGATGAGGCACAGCTGGAGGTTGCCAAAGAAACTGCCGAGTCTTTGGTGGCATTTTTCAAAACGGGTGTGGCGCGCAATTCGCTCAACTTTCCGACAATCGATCCTGCGGCGATGAATGTGCTTGCACCCTGGTTTGAGCTGTGCGAGCGGGTGGGGGTTTTTGTCGCACAACTCATGAAAAACCCCATCCGCGATGTCGAAATCACCTATCGCGGTGAATTCACCTCGCTCAACTTGGCACCCCTCGACATTGCCCTGACCAAAGGGCTGTTATCGGTGGCAATGGGGGATGAGGTGAATTTGGTCAACGCCCCGCTTTTGGCGCGTGAACGCTCGCTCCGGGTCAACAGCCGCAAGGACGAAACGAGCAGCCACGAGGCCTCGCACATGCAACTGACTGTCTATGATGAAAAGGAGCGGCTGACGCTGCGTGCGGCAGTCGGTGCCACCGGTGGCATGATCACAGAGCTCAACGGCAATGCATTGCACTTACGCCCAGAAGGCAATATCCTTTATATTCTAAACAATGATACGCCGGGCGTGGTCGGCAAGCTGGGCACGATTTTGGGTGAGCACAACATCAACATTTCCAGCATGGAACTTTCGCGCGGGCGCAAGGGTGGCCAAGCCCGGACATTTTTGGGACTCGACGATGAATTACCGCCTGCTGTACTAGAAGAGATCCGCAAAAAGGAATTTATTGTTGAAGCGCGGTTCTTGAAAATCTGAATCTACGGTGTGGCTGCCGATCCTCGCCCGCCAGCAGAACGCCCCGCATCGCCGCTTGCAGTTTGGTTGCGCCGGCTGGCAGATTGGTTAGAATCCTCCAGCCGAAGTAAAAGTGAAAGTGGAATCCGCGCGCAGCGGCGTGAAATAGAACTCTGGATTTTTGCCTTGCTTTTGTGTGGGATCTTTGCACTCGGGCTCGCCATTCTCGGTGCCACCTGGTGGCTTGAACTTTTGCTTTTTGCGGTTTTTTTTGCAACGGGTGTACTATGGTTGCTCCGGCTCGCCGAAAGTGTTGCCACGTTGCGCGACTTCTCTGCAGGGGTGGTGCTTTTGGTTGCCATCCCGGCAGCAACCGAGTATCTACTGGCACTGCTGGCGGCACTTTTTGTCTGCTCTTATTTGCTCGTGCGGCTTAAAAGCACTTGGGATTTCCCGCGGACTTTTCTTTCTGCGCTCCTGGTGGTGCTCTTTTGTTTTTTGAGCTACCAAGCATTTGCAGGGGTGCTGCACTGGCGGCGCAATGCCGCGCTACGCATGGCGGAGGCCATAGCGCCACACTGCCAGTGGGAGCAAAAAAAAGCATTCGTTTGTACTGCCAGCAAAAGCGCATTTAGCGTTCCCGAATTCTGGCAGCCAGCACAGCACCAACACTTAGCAAGTGATATGGCAGCAATCCTGCCGCTCATCAGCTTTATGGATGCAGCCACCGGCACGCGCATTGCTTTTACTGCTTTCTCGGTTCCACCCGCGGCAGTGATGCGGCAAATCACCGATTTTTTTAACCTGCAGCAGTCATACCTTAAAAGCAAGCCGATTGAGACCAAGGCCATTTTACCGCGCGGTATTCTCAAAACGCGGGAGGCAGAGCTCTATTTTGTGATATACCGTTCGCCCGAGCTGCCCCACTACCTCGGTAGCTATCAGGAACGGCAAGCGCTGTTATACCTTTACCAGCCGCTAAAGGAGCACAGCGAAGGGCGCGAGACTACCTGGCTTTTTGTGCTCGATGCACCAGAGTTAGGGGCGCGCGAATTCTTGCTCCACCGCATCACGACGGGTTTCCAGCGGCTGCCATGAGTAGCACGACCACCTGGCATGCGATGGCGCGCCGCTCCCCAATGGCGTCCAGTCCCTCGTGGCTACGTCCTTTGATGCTGATACGCGCTGGAGAAACTCTAAGCAACGTAGCCAAAGACTGCCGCAGTTTTTCTCTCAGTGGTGCGATGCGTGGCTCTTCGCAAATGATGTTACAATCCAAATTGGCCAACGTGTAGCCGGCTTTTTCCATTTGGGCAACTGCAAAGCGCACAAAATCCGCACTGCTGCGGTTACGGTTTTCTTCTGCCTGCGGTGGAAAATAGTGCCCGATGTCACAATCTCCCAGCGCACCGAGGATCGCATCAGTGGCAGCATGCAATAACACATCTGCGTCGGATTGCCCCACCAGCGAAAATGGTACAGCCACGCGCATGCCGCCCAGCCAGATGCCGTCGCCCTCGGCGGTGCGGTGGATGTCATAGCCGACACCAACCCGAAATGGGAGTTTTTCCACTTTGGAATCCTAAGTGAATTCAGCCAGCAGAGATGACCTTGACTTTGGGGGCCGTGCTTACCGGCGCCACTTCCACTGCTTCTTGCTCGGGCTCCGGCGGCAGTGCCATTAGGCGCTCGACTTCTTGCACATCCTTGTCACCGCGCCCCGAAAGGCAAATCAAAAGCAGCGGGTTTTTACGCCCAGCCTTGCGCTGTTCCTGCACATACTCTTTGGCCGCTGCCAGTGCATGCGCGGTTTCCAATGCTGGCAAAATGCCCTCCTCTTCGGCGAGCTCTTTGAACGCCTCGAGCGCCGCCTTGTCACGCACCGCCACATACTGTGTGCGACCCTGTTGCAAAAGGTACGCATGCTCCGGCCCCACACCGGGATAGTCCAGGCCGGCGGAAACGGAGTGCACGTTGTGCACTTGGCCGTCGGCACTCTGCAGGACATAGGTCAGTGCCCCTTGCAAGATGCCAGGTTTGCCGGCAGTGAGGGAGGCGGCGTGGTTCCCAGGATTGAGATTCCTGCCACCGGCTTCCGCACCGATGAGCTTTACTCCTTTATCTTTGAGAAAGGCATAGAAAATCCCTAACGCGTTGGAACCACCGCCAACGCAGGCAAAAACCGCCTCTGGTAATCTTCCCGCAGCCTTTAGGATCTGCGCGCGCGCCTCTCTACCAATGACCGACTGCAGGGTGCGCACAATGGTGGGGTAGGGGTGTGGGCCAATCGCGGAGCCGATGAGGTAGTAGGTATCATCGACATTGCGTGCCCAGTCGCGCAGCGCTTCGTTGACCGCATCGCGCAGGGTGCCATGCTCCCCACCTACCCCAGACACGGTGGCCCCCAAAAGCCGCATGCGGAACGCATTGAGCGCCTGGCGGCGCAGGTCTTCGGAGCCCATGTAGATGTGCGCGGGGATTTGCATTAGCGCCGCCGCTGTGGCGGTGGCCACGCCGTGCTGGCCAGCGCCCGTTTCTGCAATGATGCGCTTTTTTTTCATCCGGGAGGCCAATAGCGCCTGTCCCAAGGTGTTATTGATTTTGTGTGAGCCAGTGTGCAGCAGGTCTTCGCGCTTCAGATAGACCTGAGCCCCCCATTTGGCCGAAAGGTTTGCTGCAAAGCTGAGGAGTGTCGGCCTACCTGCATATTCGTTGAGCAACCGCTGCAGCTCTTTCTGGAATTTACTGTCTGCGCTGAATTTTTTCCAGGCTGCTGTCAGCTCGTCCAGTGCCGGGATGAGCAACTCCGAGACATAGCGCCCGCCAAATTCGCCAAAATAGCCCTCTCGCGGTGGTAGTTTTGGCGTGGCAGGTGCGGCTTTTTTGGCAATTTTTTTACTCATAAGCAGTCCTAACTATACACTTTCTTCGTGTTCTTCTTGGGCTTCCTCGACAGTGCCAAAAACCTCAAGGACTTTGTCGAGCATGGTGACCTGCAGCAGGTTCAGAACTCCCTGCTCAGTGACCACGAGACGTAGCTCCCCCGCATGCTCACGGCATTCTTCGGCAAAGCGGGTCAAAAGTCCAAGCACGGCGCTGGAAATATGTGCAATGCCGGTGAGGTCGGCAATAACCTTGTAGATTTTTTTTCGCCGCAATTGTGCTAGCCGTTCGTCAAGCTCCCAAAATAACTTTCCCGGCGGGCAGTTGGTTAGGGATAGCACGGTGAATCCAGTTGCAGCACGCATAACCCTATGGCAAAAGCATTGCGCGGCTGCTCCACTGCAGCATTAGGGCATTATGTCGCTTCCGTGGCGATGTCAAGCATTTTCGGTGGTTTTTTATTTGGGTAACCAGCCAAGCAAGAGTTGGATATAAAATTTCTCCAAAATGTGAAAAAAT
>JANWWX010000123.1 GCA_025057195.1 Leptospiraceae bacterium
AGGACATCGACACGCTGATTGAGGAGCACTTGATTGGATGGTCGTTTCCCCGGCTGACGCGTGTTACCCGGGCGATCCTGCGCACCGCCGTGGCGCAGATCTGTTATATGGCGGGTGATGTCGCCCCAGCGGTGATTATCGACGAAAGCATCATGCTGGCTCGGAAATACGACGACGATTCGGCAGTGCCTTTTATCAACGGTGTGCTCGATAGCATTGTGCGCACGCTCTTGCCGCCAGCTACTCCTCCGCCCCGTGCAGAAAAAATTCGGATCAAAAGGAGTGCAGTTAAAAAGTCAAATCCACCGTGACTGTGGTCTTTTCGAGTTTTGGCTCCGGAAAAATCGTGCAAAAATAGCGGATGCCTTTTTCGCGGCAGACATCTTCCAAGTACGAGTTATAAAGCAGACCGAGACCTGCGCCCAGTTTACCACTATCGCCACTGTCTTCATAAAAATCGGCCAACGCGATGCCAGAGGTGTCGGTCTTCATTTTTTTGGCGAGCTGGTTGCGGGTGGTTTCGCTGATGAGCCCATAGTTCGAGATCAGGATTTTGACGTTGTATGCCTTGCCTGTGCTGATGCGGTCCACATGGAACAGCCAAGCGATCTCCAATTTTTGGCCGCTGCGCTCGGCAATGGCGACCACTTTTTGCCGGTTTTCGCGGTTGCGCAAGAAAAGATCTGCCTTGTCGCGTGGGGCGAGGTGGTTTTGTACGATGATCCGCTCTAAGTGTGCTTTCTCGGCGTTTTGGATGAATTCCATGACCAGGTTACCCGTATGCACCGCGATTTGCGTATAGTCTAAGTAACGAAAGAACAGCTCGACGTAAGATTGTTCAATTTCCTGGCGTAGCGGTGTTTGGTAAATGACGAGGTAAAGGTACCAGATACGCTTATCGACCCAACGCACAAATTTTTCAAGACTGCGCATGCGCACAATCTTGTCCTCTTCGGAAAGCTTGCCATCTGTGGTGATGCGGTTGAGCACAGCGTCGATCATTTCGTGCTCGATGCGGTCTAAGATAGCCTTATTTTTTTGCATGAAGTCATCGACGACTTTCTGGGGAATGCTGCGGAAATCGGTGATCGCATTTTTAGGGTTGCGCCGGTTGAATTCGCGCAACACAGGTGACTCAATCACCTTGTGCGCCAGTGTCGGTGACAGCATTTTATAAAGGATCGCGTAGATCACCAGATTGGTGGTGCTAATGATCTGTGGTCTCTTGCTCAAGAATTCGGGAGCGCTGTAATAGATTTCTTGAATATAAGAGTTCATGATCATTTTCTGCACGGTGGCGGCGTTAAAGGCCTGCGAGCATAAACCGGGGCGTTGTTGGCCATTGTGCGATGATAGCCTACGGATGGGTGTTTTGGACTTGGCCAGTGCGTGCAACCCGTCATCCGACAGCAGGATGTGTGCCTCAAGATCAATAAAACCCTTGGGGATGGCCACGCTCTCCATGGATAGCTTTTTTATCGACCAGCTTGGTTTGAAAACCAAAGTTTTCACCAAACTGCAACCAATTTTTCTTGACCCTTGTGCCAGCTCACCTATGTGGGCTGAGGCAATGTTCGCTGCCGCAAACCGGCAGAAGGGCATGGCAGGAAAAAAAGGTCTTCGAGGAGGTATATGAAAAAAAGTTGTACCATAATGGCAGCGTGGCTGCTCCTGGTGGCTGCAGCCCCTGTGCATGCCATAGTGCAGCTTGGCGTGCAAGGGAATTATGTCAGCGACAAATTTTCGAGCGGATCCCGAGAAAGCGGTTTTGGCTTTGGCGGCTACGGCCGTTTCACCCTCGGGATCCCGCTGCTTCTGACTTTTGGTGCGGGCCTCTACGCGGATTTTGCGACCCTCAAAAGTGACGTAGCAGGTCAAAATGACAGCAGGCAGTTACGTGCTGGGGGAGAGCTCGCAGTCTATCTGGATGTGATCGGCAACGTCATCGGTTTTATCCCCCACGCACGCTTTGGCTTTGGTTACGTGGGCAACACCCGCACGGTTACTGTTTCAAGTGGTGCAGGCCAGGTTGCCGGCGATGTCGTCTATTATGGAACCGGCGGCCATAGCATTTTCGGACTGACAAAGCAGATTGTACCACTTGTGTATTTGTTTGCAGAGGGCGGCTTGCAGTGGAGTTCGCTCACTCCTGCAATCCCTACTGCGCTGAAAAATGCTGGCTTGACCCTGTCTGACATCACCACCAGTGGCTGGCGGGCGTCGTTGGGGGCCATGCTCTGGATTTGACCGACGGTGGCCCGGGCTAGCCGGGCCTGCTATTTTTCCTTCAATAGACGGTATGACCACCAAAGGTAGTCCCGGTGAGATTATATTTGCATCCGCAGAATCCTGAACCACGGCTGGTGAAAAAAATAGTGGAAATGCTTTTGGCAGAGCAGCTGATCATCGTCCCTACCGACACTGTCTATGCCTTTGTGACTTTAGCCCAAAATAAAGAGAGTGTGCGCCAAATACAGAGAATCAAAAACCTGCCACCAAACAAGCCGCTCACCCTGTATTGTCGGGATTTCTCGCAGATGAGCCGCTATGTCCGGATGCAGGGCAATCAGGTTTTCCACTTGATGAAGGCGCTCCTGCCTGGCCCGTACACGCTTATTTTCGATGCGGCCAAGACACTGCCCCATTATGCCGTTACGCGACAGAATACGGTGGGCATCCGCATCGTTGACCATCGGCTGATCATGGCCATTTTGGACCAAACCGAGCTGCCGCTTTTGGGCAGTTCGGTGGACTTGCCCCCCGAGGAAATGCATGACTTTGAAGAGTTGGCAGATCGCTACGAAAACCGCGTTGCGGCGGTTGTGCACTGTGGGGCAGTTGCTGGTGCGTATTCTACCATTTTGGACGTGCGCCGCTGGCCACCGGTGTTGGTGCGTGCCGGTTTAGGGGCACTGCCAGATGTGGTTGTTACACCCGTTAACAGTTAGTTTGAGGAATGGGGTTACAGTCGATCTTGTGGAAAAGCTGGATGAGTTGTCTGGTGTACTTTTTGTGCGAAAATCTGTTGAGGGCATATTTTCTAGCCCGGACACCCAAGCGCTTTCGCAGGTTGGGCGATGTGGCCAGCAATTTTAAGGCGGCCCGCAGCTCCTCTTCACTGTCTAGTGTAAAAAGTAAACCACCACTCTTTTCGGATACCAATTCAGGAGTACCCCCGCTGCGTGTGGCAATGACCGGCAGACCACACGCCATTGCTTCCACAGTCACCATACCGAAAGTCTCCGATTGTGAGGTCAGGACAAAAATATCGAGCGCTGCGTACGCACTCCTGACATCCTCTTGGAAAGGACGAAAATGCACTGCGTGCTCGATGCCAAGCTCTCGTGCCAATTCTCGTAGGTAGGATCCATAATCGTTCTTGCTGTCATGGGTATTCTCCCCAACCAACAGCAAATGTAGCGGCATTCCTTGTGTGATCAATGGTGCCGCAGCCCGCAACAACATAGCCTGATTTTTTAGGGGGTCAAAACGCCCAATGGTTCCGGCGATGATCGCATTTGTGGGTAAACCCAGGCTGCGCTGGGCTTGCTTTTTGTTGGGTAGCTTTTTTGTGAAATGCCTGACTTCGATACCGAATGGTATCTCAACAATACCCTGTTGCGGGTAGCGGGTCATTTGCACAACCTGCTTGGCCAGATAGCGCAATGGGACAATCCATGCGGAAAGTTTTCGAAAAAACCAGGTATGCAAAAAATCTCTCTTGGGCACACCGAATTGCATGTGCTGCATGAACACCAATTTCACATTGTTCGCAGCCAGCAGACGGGCTAAAACCGCCCGGCGCAGATCGGGGCTTCTGTGTACAACCAGTATTCGGAAGGAATGCTGCTTTAGAATTTTGAGCAGCCTGAATGTGCCTGCAAATAACCTTGTTCCTGGGTCGATTACAGGAATATTTTCCATGAGGCTTTTTCTCCCAATTGCAGAATGCGTGGGTACAAGCATGGCAACGGGATAGCCCATCTCGTGCAGCCACTTTCCCAGACGAACTACATTCATTTCTAACCCGCCTTTGGCATACGATGTGCAATAGATAGCGATCGGCAACGGCATATTTTGTAGACCTAATAAAGCAACCTGCGGTTCCAACGAGGATCGAAAAAATTTAAACGCCTAACGTAACCTGCAAAGCAGGTTGCTGTAGTGTCACCTTTTCCCCCGGATTGGTTGTCATAAGTGGTAACTCGCCCCAGCGTAGAGTATCGAACCCAGCATTAGGTAGCGAGTGGGCATCACGACCAGTTTGATCCCTCCTTCAAAGCTCACCGATTTGTTGAGTCGGTACTGGTAACCAAAAGAAAGCATGCCGATGGCATACGTACCAAGATCGAGTGAGCGCGCCGACCCACCCCCGAGGTTGGTGATCATCGGTATACCATAGCCGATTTCGGCACCGGCAAAAATACCGCGCAGCATGCCCGGCAGAAAACCAAGATGATAGCGCGCCCCCGCGCTGGCGACCAGAAATGC
>JANWWX010000124.1 GCA_025057195.1 Leptospiraceae bacterium
TGCGTGCCTTGCCACCACCTTGCTGGGCCAGGCGCACACCACCGCCAGCCAAGCGCAGCAGCAGTTTGCCGCCGCGGAATTCCAGCTGCACCAATGACCTTGACTCGAGTGTTAACACGAGATTACCTGGCAGCAGCAACTCTGCATCTGAGTTATCTCCCGTCTGGATGGTGTCGTTGGGATAGAGATCGTCTTCTTTTTTGAGATCAAACCAGACCAAACGGCCTGCATACTTACGCACCGCGATATGGTTTTTATAGCGGACTTTGCCGATGGGTTCGGTGGCTGGCGGTTTTTCTTGCAGATTATCAAAAAAAAGCAGAAACCCCAAGATTGCAATTCCTGAAACTAATGCTGCGACAAAGAGCTTTTCCTGATCAGAGAAGCTCATATTTTTTTTCTTCTTGATTTACATCGACCTTTTTGCTGGCATCAAAGACAATGCCGACGCGCTGGCGCAACTCGTCGAGAGTTGCTGGACCTTTCGGGTCACCTTTGGCGCGCAGGACTGCATAAACCTGTTGCGGTTCCTTCTTTCCTTTCACTTTGATTTTCTGCATCGGCACACAGTCGAATTCACCACCGACAATATTGTAGAGCTCACTGGAAATCAGGATGTCGGTACCCAATGGTTTATTGAGTGACTCAATGCGTGAGGCTAGGTTGACCGTATCGCCAATGACGGTGTATTCCAGGCGGTCTTCCGATCCGATCTGCCCTGCCAACACAGGGCCATAGTTTAGGCCGCAGCCGATTTGGATGATCGGCTTGCCCGGTCCGCCACGGTTTTTGTTAAACTCCTGCAATGCCTCACGCATGCGCAAACAGGCGGTGACGGCATTTTTGGCATCGTTGCCTTTGGAGCGAGGCACCCCCCAAACAGCCATGATCGCATCACCAATGAATTTATCAACGATGCCATCAGTTTCGTTGATGATGCGCACCATCAGTGTCATATACTCATTGAGGAATTCGACCACCTGCTCTGGTTCCATTGTCTCGCTGATGGCAGTAAAACCGCGGATATCGGAGAAAAATACCGCCGCGTTAAGCCTTTCACCACCTAAGGTGATGTCGCCTTTTAACGCGCGCTCTGCAATCTCGGGGTTAACAAACTTGCTGAGTGCACCTTTGAGTTGTTCGCGCTCAGCCAGCCCCTGCGCCATGCTGTTAAAAGCAACCGACAATTCCCCAATCTCGTCGCTGGATTTGGGTTTGACACGCACCGAAAAATCACCCTGTTGGACAGCAGCAGCAGCGCCAGCCAATTCTTTAACGGGATCGGAAATCGTTTTGGCAAAAAGAAATACCACCAGCACAGCAACCAAAAGTACCATGCCTGCGATCAAAAGCGAGCGGTAGCGGATGATGCGCACAGTCTCGAGTGCTACTTCTGCTGGGATGACGCTGGCCAGTGTCGCGTTAAACTGGCTGAGTACACGGAACGCATAAAACTCGTCGTGCTCTGTGCCATCGTTGTCGGTGAAGCGGAGACGGCGGAAGCCAGAGGCCGTCTTCATATCCTCAATGGTTTTGGTGTAAACGCTGTTTTGCAGCGACACGGCTTCCAGCGTCTTTTGCGGCTCCCGGTGTGCAAGGACTTGGCCGTCACCATTCATCAGCCATGAGGTGGTGATATCCTCCTCGGCAAACGCAGCGTCCAAACTGTCAATACGGATCGCCGCCAAGATGATGTGGGTGGCGACATTGTCTTCAATCACAGGGATGGCGAGCGCAATGAGCGGTTTTTTAAGTTCTGGCGCCAGGTTGCGCGCATAGACCTGCTCAGAAAAGCTGCGCAAAAACTCACTGTGGTAACTGGCTAACGCTTTTTCTATCTGCGGGCGGCGTAATTTCAGCTCACGCAGAAGCTTTTCTTGGCTCAGCGCATAACTTGCAACAAGCCCTTCCTCACCACGCCGGTAAGCTCCGGCAAAGACAATATCGGGATTTTGCTTTAACGCAGACTCGGCGCCGGCGCGTGGCAAGCTGTCGAGCAGGCGTAAAAAAGTTAAATATGAACCCAGTTGTGCCTCCAGCCGTGCAGCAATCGACTTGGCGTTGTTTTGCGCCAGTCCTTGGATGAGCTGCTCGGTGCGGGTAGTAAAAACCCAAAGCGAATTCACCGTGATGACCACGGCGGTGGCCAGGACAATCGCCGAGCTAATCAAAACCAGCTTGGCCTTAAGCGAGCTTTTGCGCTGAAAGACTACTCCACTCACAGCTCAAAAAGCATATTGCACGCCGAAACGGGGTTCAAAATAGAAAAGGCCGCGACTTTTATCGGCCTGATAAATAGTGACAAGACCCACCAGGAGCGACAAATCCCGCCATACCTGCCAGCGTGCCCGCACAACGGGCGCTAAAAATAAAGTGGCATAGCTTTCGCTGCGCGCGTCGTTAAAAAAACCCAGAAAGAGGACGCCCACCGAAAGCCCTGCTGAAAGCTCAAGCTGCGGCCGCACGGAATAACTCACCAGCGCGCCCAAAGCAAAGCGGTAGTGTGTCAGGTGGAAAAGTGGGCGCGCATTGCCCTGATACCGCGCCACTGCGGCCTCAAAAAATGGCGTCAGCCAGGGTCGGAAAAATTGCGGCAACGCCAACTCCAAGGCGCCACCCCAGCCGTGGTCGAAGCGATCGATAGCCCGATCGCGGAGCGAATAAAAAAAAGCGGCACCCGGTGCCAGAGCAAGACCTTTTCTATCGCCTTTATCCGCCATGGTGCTGCCGCGGAATTGGCGCATCGGGCCAAAACGGCCATTGCTAAAGCCAACAACAATGAGCTCCCCCTGGAGTGTGCGGTCTGGCTGCGGGCTGCTGGTGGTTGACACCGCGTTTTTGCGCAAGGCGGCCAAGAGTTTCGTTTTTTTATCGTTAAAAGTTTTATTTTCTTTTTCCAAGCGCTGCAACTCCTCTTTCTTTTTATCGGCTTGCGCCTTGGCCCGGTCCACCACATTTAGTGGCACAGGATCAGAAAGCTCCCCTTGGGAACCATCGGGGCCAATCCCAGCAACCCGCATGCGGTATTTTCCTGGTTTCAGCTGCAATTTGACAAAATTTTCTTCTACTTTTTTGCGCAGCACTTCTTTCCCCTGCGGCGTTTCAACCAACACTAAATAGCTGGTGGCGACAGGGTCTGGTTCCCAATGCATTTCGGTTTCCGGCAATACCTTCGCACTTTCCAGATCTTGGATTTCGCGGCGTAGGCTTGCCACTTGTTGCTCGCTGCGCTCGGCGGAATCCAGTGCGGCATGGTACTCGTCGATCAACACGGCAACTGCCTCTTGGTCTGCTGCCCGAAACCAAAAATACTGCTCTGCGGCCAGCGGCATGGCCACCGTGAGAAAAATAATTAGTCCACTGGCGCGCACGTTAAAGCGGACCGCTGAAAAGAGTCCCCGCCCATGCTCCCATCCCGCCGCCACCTGCTGCGACAGTCTTGGTCAGCGCTGCAAAGCCACCAGTATAGTTGTCAATGGCGTAGCGGATGGCGATGCGGCCGCCACCGCCACCACCACCGCCCCCAAAGCCATTGCCGCCTTTTGCCGAAATTCCCCCGCCACTTCCTGTGAGGGTATGCGCGCGGATATTGATGCTGCCACCGGCACCACCCCCTGCACGGCTCGTGCCACAACCTGTCACTCCTGTGCCTGAAGCGCCATCTGCAATAATTACGCCGGAAATATCCAGTGTTCCTGCAATATTGAGCACGACAAGGCCACCGCCGGCACCGCCCAAACCACCTCCCACACCGCCTGCACCCCCACTGCCGAGGCTTAAGGGCTCTGCAAAGGAACCATAGCTTACTCCCCCTGTTGCGGCACCATCCGTGCCACCGATGCCACCATGGCCGGCACCGCCAGCAAGATGGGTTCCGCAGCTGGATCCCGAAACTTGCCCCGCCCCAGGCCCACTGCCGGCAGAATTCTGGCCCCCAGCATAGCCACGCCCTGAAACATTGATCATGCTGCCATACTCTATCGCCATGTTCTGCGCCGATATCCTGAGGCTATAAAGCGGGACATGGGTGTTGGCAGCATGGGACAAAGTTCCGCCCGCACGGACAGTGACGTTATGGAAGTGCAAGGTCGCACTTGTCCAGGAGTTGAAAAGTCCGCCGAAATCCACGGTCAGGTTGCCGCTTGCAATTTCCAAAGTTCCTGCATTATGAAGGGCACCATTATTTGCGATATTTAAGTCAGGGATGCGCAAAGTTCCAGCATTGACAAGAGCTCCATACCACTCAAAAGCCAATGCCCCTGTTTCCAGGGTGGTGCCAGGGTTGACCTGCAAGACACCACGGTCTTGGAGTACTGTCTTTTGTACGGACACACTTTGCGCCAAGGGAGTGAACGAATCGGTCATGCGGGAAAGATTG
>JANWWX010000125.1 GCA_025057195.1 Leptospiraceae bacterium
AAAATTGTAGTTAATTGCTCTGCAAGCTCCATAAGCCGTACCATCACCGCATCCAGGCCAATACTGTCGAGGAAGGCCAGCGAATTTTCGAGAAATACCCAGTTCAGATACGGTGCGGTCGAAAGCATGAAGCGCTCTGCCGTTTCTTTGTAGTCTTCGCGGTACGGCAGGTATTGCTCATCGTTTTTGACCGAGGAGGTGCCCGCCACGCGGATGTCGAGTTTCGCCATAAAATCGTCGGAAACATAAAGCGCACCCGAACCCAATGGCCCCAAAAGCCACTTCCAACACGAAAACGCCATCGCATCGACTTTGAGCTCTTGCACACCGATTGAGACATGCCCTGCACCCTGCGCGGCATCGAGTAAGAAAAAGATGCCGTATTCTTTGAGCAGTGCGCCAATGCGCGCGAGATCGAATTTTAACCCTGTGAGCCAATCGACTGCCGAAAGTGCCATCGCGCGCACCTTTGGTGTGATTGCCTGCTTGATGTTATGGATAAACTCTTCGTTGGAAAATCCGGGCGCCACAAAGCGGACGGTAACACCATTTTTTTGGAGCTGTAGGAAAGGATAGACATTGCTCGGGTATTCGCGCTCCACCAGCAATATTGCATCGCCGGCGTTGAGCGGCAGGCTCTGCGCGATGAACGTCATGCCCTCGGCAGTGTTATTGAGTAGCGCGTAATTGTGCGGTTTGCCGCCAAGAAATTTTGCCAAGTATGATTGGATTTTATTTTTGAGGGCGGCGTGCGGCTTCACCCGCTGCAACACACCAGAAGCCATGAACGCCTCCAGATATTGGCAGACAGCGTCAGCAGAACTTCGTGGTGGCACACTGACCCCACAGTTGTTGAGCCAGATGAGGTCTTCGCGCAGCGAAAAGGCACGGCGCAGTGCGGCAAAATCGGGCATGGCACAAAGGCTGTGGAGAAGATGGTCTGTCTTGCAATTTATGCGACCCAAACGGATTACTTGACAGCACGGCAAATTCCGCCGATTGTATAACTGTGCAGCTGCGCGAATACGAACGAATGTTCAAGGCGTTGGCGGACAAACAACGCCTGCGCATTTTAGCACTGCTTTCGCGCCGGCCGCTGGTGGTCAACGACATCAAGTTGATGCTGCGGCTTTCGATGCCGACCATCTCGCAGCATTTGGCGATCCTGCGCGAAGCCAATTTGGTCATCGATAACAAACAAGGCCGCTGGGTCGAATATTCTATCCACCCACAACTGCATGACAAAAGCACATTCCCTGGTATCATTTACGCTGAATTGAAAACACTTTTTGACGGTGATAAAACGCTGGAACTCGATTTTGAATTTTTGGACAAAATCAATAGCCGCGCCGGAATTACCGGAAGATGAAAGCAAAATCATTTTCTTCTTGAGCTGACCATCAGTGAAAAAATAAAGTACACAATGCGCACAATCTATAACTTTTATTATGCTATTTTGCTGTTGGCCAATGGCTGCATCGCGCTGGGAGAGCAAGATACAGACGCGGCCTGTGTTTCCGCACTCCGTGCGCGGCAGGTCAGGTTTACTAGAGACGTCGCGCCGCTTTTGGAAAAACACTGCATACGATGTCATAACAATATGGGAACACACGAAGCGTTTCGCACTAATTATTACCCGAATAAGGCGACAGTGCGCATCAACCTTCCGATGAGCGATCCCAGGTATATGCCACCGGGAGTTAAACTCACTGCCTGCGAAATTTTGACTTTCGAAAAATGGGAAGCTGATGGCTTTGCCCCATAAGAAAAAAATGCAGCTGCGGTATATTAAAAAACTCCTGCTCGCTGGGACATTAGCGCAGCCAATACCCCTATCGGCATTGCCGCTTTATACCGCGCGTGAGGGACGCCAATGCGACAACTGCCATGCCTACCCTTTTGAAACCGACAAGCAAATGGCCTGGCAGGATCCGCCACTTGCGGAACGTAAGTGCAACCTTTCCTGCCAGACTTGCCACCTGGATCCTGGTGGCGGCGGTTTGCGCAATGTGCCGGGCCGCTACCATGCGCGTGCGACGTTACCGATGCTCAACACAGAAACGAGGCCTTGGCATGACCGGGACCGCAATATAGGCGACCTGCTCGCATTTTTGCGAGAAGCAAAAGCTCAAGCACCAACAGAAACAAAAAGTGTTAAAACCGAAACTCCAGCACAACCCGCCACACAGAAACTGCGTCGGTTCAAAACCCATGACCTGCCACCTTTTAATTCGTGGTATGATCCGCTGGCATTTGGCCATGCCTGGGACATAGCACAAAAAAAGCTGCATCCTTTGGGACCTGAATTTGGGGTCTATGGCAAACAGAATGCCGATCCGCTCTTGCAGTTTGGCTTGGATTCCCGCTTTGCCTTCCTCAGCAGCGGCACCATGACAACCTTTTTCCCCATGCAGACCGATTTGGGCGCGCGCTTCCATCCGGTGGAGCACTGGACTGCAGCAGCGACTTTTGGACTGGTCGGGCGCGCCAACCCGCAGGCACAACGCAACCGCCCACTTTCTGCGATGTACACCATCCGCAACGCCTTTGTGATGCTACACGAGTTGCCGTACCAGGCGTTTGTGCGCGCTGGGATGTTCCAGCCTACGTTTGGCATGCGCCAAGAAGACCATACCGCACCGGTGCGCCGCCACTTTGAAATGGACTTGAGCCAGAAATATAGTGCGGTCATCGGCATGGAAGTAGGTCTTGCCCCCAATTATCCCTATCTTTCTCTATCGGCCTTTACCAACAACGTGGGCCGCAGGGCAGGCGACCCTGTGGAGGATTTCACCATCAACATGCATGGCTTCGGTGCTGCGGTCGCCGCTGGCTGGCGCGACTTGGCATTTGGTGGCGGAATTTCGTTTATGCATAAGCGGCGGAACATCGAGTGGGGCGGCAACCTCACCGCTTTTTCGATCGATGGCTATTTTAATCCGGGACGGTTCTGGCTCAAATTCCCGCTGACTTTTACCGGTGAATTGGCCATAGGTGAATATAGCACGCTGGCCACACGCCAGTTTTATGCGAATTATTTCGGGGTGGACTACCTTTTGGCCAATGGCATCAACCTAAAGCTCAACAACCATGCCTACGATCCCGACGTCACTGTGCGCGGCAACGAATCGGGGCGCATTGGCTTCGGTGTCGAACTCATCCCGCTCACTTGGTTTAAGATTTTGGTTGAGTACCGGTTGTTGTGGGCGTTGGACCCGCGCCAGGCAGCAGGCAGTGGTGCTGTCAATCCGTTCGATTGGCTGGCAGATAAACAGTGGGTGGTGATTAGCCATATTTATTTCTGAAATAAAACATCCACACAGAACGCCATCAAAGCCATGAAAACACTTGCATTCCGTCATCACCTTTTTTCCATAGCCTGTGCTCACTGCCGAAAAAAAATAACGCATTTTGCGCAACGTTCGCCAATTTGCTGAGAGCGTCCATGCCTCAGCCGAAAACCGGCAGCTCTTAGCGGATGCGATTGGTGAACTGCTCGAAGAAATAGAGCATACTGAGCAAGACAAGGTCTCAAATTCCGATTTGCGGGCAATCCTCCATGCTATCCAGGAAGGCTTCCGGCGCAACGACGTGCGTTTTGAAGCGATAGACAAGCGCTTTGAAGCGATGGACAAGCGTTTCGATGCAATCGACCGACGCTTTGAGCTAATGGAAAAGCGATTCGAATTAGTGGACAAGCACTTCCAGTCCATGGAAAAGCGATTTGAGTCATTAGAAAAACGCCTTAATTTCTTGCAATGGCTTTTGGCATTCTTTGTCAGCTTTCTGGCGCTCCTGATCACCTACTTTGGCTACATACGTCACCCCATGACACCAGAAATGTTGGAAAAGGCGATAGTCTCCGCACTGGAGAAAACCCAAAAAAATCGGTAACCACCAGCAAAAGTTGGCTCGGCTGCCAGTTAGCAAATAAATGACATATCTGTCATAAATTATCGACAGCGTGTTCATCCCAAAAAGCTCGGACCATGGATGTCCGGCTCGAAAAAATGCGCGCTGCGGCCAATTTCACCCGCTTCCGCAGCAGCAACTCTGGTGGCCATTATGAGAGCTATTTTGTGCGCGCCAACTACGACCACCGCGCATTTTGGATCCGCTACACCATTTACCAAAACGAGCCGGGCAAGGGGCAAAAACCGGCAATGGGAGAACTCTGGGCGATTTGGTTTGAGAAGGGCAAACCGCCTATTGCAGCCAAATCTGAATTCCCACTAACGGAAGTCCGCTACCATAATACACACTTCGCGCTGGATTTTGCTGGTGCGACAATGGATGCACAGCATTTGCGTGGCAGTGCAGGCAATTGCGGTAACAACACCATC